>JAHHTY010000098.1 GCA_020024325.1 Negativibacillus sp. | reverse complement strand
ATTTTGATTTTACAAATTGTTATCGCTAGTATTTTAGAATTTTATTTTCACAGCAAATACGCCGTAATCGCATTATTTTTTGTAATTGATTCCTTGCTTTCCTATTGGTATGGGATAAAAGTTTTTGTAAAACGATTTCTTGTATATATAGCAATGTGGGGAATGATTTGGGGATTTGCAACAATAAACATCCCAATTCTATCTATAATCTTCCCACCGTTTTTGATGATGATGATTAAAGTATATCCCATTTATCTGCTTCTCAGGTTGCTGGTAGATAAAGCTCCAATGAATGAACTGCTATATGTTTTGGATCAGCTTCACATTTCAAAATCTCTTTCTATCCCGCTAATAATTGTGTACCGATATGTTCCAACAATTATTCAGGAAATTCATTATATTAACGAAAGTTTAAAAATGAGAGGGTTGAATCTTTCTTTCTCAAATTTAAAGTGTTTAATAAGAACATTGGAAAATTACATGGTTCCTTTACTTTTCCGAAGTGAAAAAATTTCAGAAGAACTTTCTGCTGCTTCTTTGTGTAAAGGGCTGAGTATAGGGAGGATACGAACATGCTGTACAGATGTTCGTTTTACAAAAGAAGATTATCTGTATCTATCAGGTCTGACAGTTGTTACCGTCGCATTGTTCTTTTTAAATTACTTGACTTAATATTGGAGGTGACTGCGACATGGAAAAAGCAAAAGAAAAAATCTCGTTTGATAGGTTTAGTTTTACTTACAATGAAAGCGAGCGCTTTGGAGTATATGATATCAATCTTACGGTACATGAAGGAGAATTCATTGTATTGACCGGCCCAAGCGGATGCGGAAAAACAACTTTAACCAGATGTATGAATGGTCTAATTCCAGATTTTTTTGAAGGAAAGTTGAGCGGAAAGTGTCAGGTATGTGGTATGGATATTTCAAAGCATGAAACCGGAGACTACTCTGCTTTTGTAGGAAGTGTTTTTCAAGATCCTCGTTCTCAGTTTTTTACCCTCCACGTAAAGACGGAATTACCGTTTCCTAGTGAAAATTTGGGTATCTCAACGCAGGAAATTCAAAACAGAGTAAATAGAACGGTGAAAGGACTACATATCGAAAACCTCTTAAAAAAGAGTATTTTCCAGCTTTCCAGTGGAGAAAAACAAAAAGTTGCGGTAGCCTCTGTCTATACCGCCGGGGTAAATGTATATGTGCTTGACGAACCTTCCGCAAATCTCGACTGGGCTGGCACGGAACAGCTACGACAGCTTCTTAAGAAGCTAAAGGAACAAGGATGTACGATTGTTGTATCGGAACACAAATTATATTATTTACGGAACCTGGCAGATCGCATGGTGATTCTTCAAAATGGAAGGATTCAAAAAATACTTGATAGCAGTGAGATTATCCATTGTTCCAATGATTGCCTTACTGCAAATGGCCTGCGGAACCTTGATTTAAAACAGATAGAACCGTCTTCCGTTACTGTTTCCAAAACAGACCATGCACCGGTATCTATTCGGGCTGAAAACTTATCCTTTAAATATCCGCGGGAGCAGCCTTTATGGAGCAATGTTTCCTTTTCTGCTGTAAGTGGAGATATTGTCGGTATAGTCGGAAAAAATGGAACAGGAAAATCTACGTTGATTCGAGTCCTTATGGGTCTTGAAAAACCACAGAGCGGAAAAATCAATTTGTGTGGCAGATACGCCTCACGACAACAGAGAAGAAAAAAATCTTTTTATGTTATGCAGGATGTAGATTATCAGTTTTTTGCAGGAAGTGTTTTGGAAGAAATGCTTTCAGGGCATGAAAAAGAATTGGATGCACCGAAAAAAGCAAAAGAAATTCTTAAAAGTTTTAGCCTGGGAATTTATGCAGATGCTCATCCATCAACACTTTCCGGTGGGCAAAAACAACGATTGTCAATCGCATTATCCTGTATGTGTGACATGCCTTTTTTATATTTCGATGAACCTACCAGCGGGCTTGATGCAGCAAATATGCAACTTGTGCGGGAAACAATTAAAGCGCAGGCTGAAAAGGGATGCGTGGCATTTATTATCACTCATGACTATGAGTTTGCTGCCTCGCTGTTTTCTTCCCTTCTTATTGTTCAGGACGATCATTCCATAAATTGGATTAGTCCGGATCAATATCACCCATCTATCTTATCAAAATTATTTAAATTGGAGGAATTTTAATATGACTAATAAACCCAAAGAAAGTAAAAAAATTCGTGACCTTATCCGTATAGGCATATTTACCGCCCTGTGGATTGCAGTGGGCTGGATAATTGCGTGTACGATTGGTTTTTTCCCACCAATCCTAGTAATCCTCCCCTGCATACTTGCAGTTGCCGGATCAGTAATTTATGTAGTATTGCTTTCTAAATTAAATATTTGCGGTGGAATTTTTATTCCGTCTTTTATCTTTGGTCTTTGCTTATTTACAATGGTTCCCTACGGAATGTTGTTTATTTGCACATCTATCGGAGGTCTTCTTGGAGAAATTATTTATGATACAGCAGGCAAAAAAAGCAATAAAGCGAAAGCAGCTGGAATTTCTCTGCCCATGGTTGGTTTGGCATTAGGAGAATATATTCCTCTTTGTTACATGAAAGAAGCCTTCAAAGAACTTTATGAGGGAAGTTTCACAAGCGACGTTGGAATGAAAGCTATTGAACTGCTTAGTACACCGCTTGCTATTGTTCTTACTGTCATGACTTTGATCTGCGCAATACTCGGTTGCTTATGGGGAAGAAAGATTGTTGTAAAACGGCTGGATAATCAAGGAGGAAGGACAAATGGAAAAAACACAAAATAAAAAAAGTGGAATTCCACGACTTTTGGAGCTTGCCGGTGAGAAAAAAAGCTTACTGGTTTGGGGGTGTATTCTTTCAACTTTAAGTGTGTTTTTTCAGATAATTCCTTTTTGGGCGGTATACAACATTATGGCAGAGCTGCTTCAAAATGCAGCTGATTTTTCTAAAGCTGATACGAGTTTTATGTTGTCATGGGCCGTAAAAGGAATTATTGGACTACTGCTTGCCTATGCTTTTATGTATTTTGGAGGTATGTTGGGTCATACAGCGGCCTATCGCACTCTTTATGGAATCCGTGTGCGGTTATCAAATCATATCAGTGAACTTCCATTGGGATGGTTTAATAGAAATGCTATCGGCAAAGTAAAACAGATTGCCGAACAGGATGTAGAACAAATTGAAAAGTTCATCGCTCATCAATTACCGGATATGGTAAATACAATCGTTCTGTTGCTTGTTATGGTGGTTGTTATGTTTAGTCTTAATCCATGGTTGGCATTGGCTTGTATCATTCCTATTATTATAGGATTTACTGCACAGTTTTCCATGATGTTTGGGAAGAAAGCAAAGGAAGGTCTGAGTGAATATTATGACGCCTTGGAAAATATCAGTACATCCTCGGTACAGTATGTGCGTGGTATGCCGTCCATTAAAATCTTTGGACAAACGGTTCATTCTTTTCGGAAGTTTTATCAGGACATTAT
>JAHHTY010000097.1 GCA_020024325.1 Negativibacillus sp. | reverse complement strand
TTGTAGCATAAACGTCGAAAAATTCAATCATTAATAGAGCGAAAACTATATTTTTTGCTTGATTTTGATTTGTTTGGATTTTCAATGGAAAGCAAAATAACCCTCCGGACTAAAAAGAGCTATTAGAATCTTCTAAATTGGTAAGCAGTATGAGAGGGTAGGGTTTTACATATTTTCCTTGAATGTTGGATATAAAAAGAGCGTTTATCTAACCCATCAAATCAGGACAAATAAACGCTCCATATAAGGCTCCCTAATTCTGATAAAGAATAGAGAGTTTCCATTAAATCATCTGAAAATGCTTCAGAGCATCTACAATCGCTTCTTCCTTTTCAGGTGGGCATTGTGGCTGCTTTGCATCTTCAGATTTTGGTCGGTTGAAACTCGTTCCTACATCCAATCCAAGCTTGCGCTTTACCTGTGCTATATATAGGCTGGAAACCTTAAAACCATATTTTTTGAGGATATAGTCTTTGAGTTCTGGGTAGGTCACCTTGGATTCTGCTGAGGTAATATCCAGCTCGTCAAGATCAAGACCTACCCGAATCACATCGTCTGGTTTTCGTTGGGACAACTGCACTACCGTCTCCACATGTGTTGTTCGTGGGAAAAGGTCAACTGGGGCAGCTTTTTCAAGGTGATAGCCCAGAGCTTTCAGTTCTTTGCAATCTCGTGCAAGAGAAGCACTATTGCAGGAAACCATGACCAGTTTCTTCGGCGACATTTCTGCAATTGCCTGAAGCACCTCAATATCGCATCCTTTTCTTGGTGGATCTACCACGATAACGTCAGGATGCAGTTTCTCTTTTGCAAGCTGCACTGCTGCTTGTTTTGCATCTGCACAGATGAATCTTGCGTTTTCAACACCACAACGTTTTGCGTTGGCTTTTGCATTTTCAACTGCATCAGGGACAATCTCCACGCCAATCAGCTCCTTTACCTGAGATGCCATTGACAAACCGATTGTACCTGCACCGCAATAAAGGTCAACCAAAAGTTCATCACCCTGAAAATCAGCAAGCTCCGCTGCAAGTTCATACAGTTTTTGTGCTGCTTGACGGTTTACCTGATAAAAGCTTAATGGTGAAATTTCAAAGCGAACACCACACAGAGTATCTTCAATCGTATCTTTCCCATATACGGTTACACATTTTTGTCCCAAGATTACATTATTTTTTTCTTTATTGATATTCAGAACAACCGAAGTCACTTGCGGACAAACTTTCAGCAGACCCTGAATATACTCCTCAACAAACGGCATTCTATCACAGTTAAGCACTAAGCAGACCATAACTTCGCCGGAAATTTCGCCATAACGGATATAAAGGTGGCGAACTTTTCCCTTGCCTGTTTCCTCATGATAGGCGGAGATATTTTTTTCCTCAAGAAATTGTTTTGTATACTCTAAAATGTCCTCAAAAAATTCAGGCTGAAGGTCACAGCTGGCACAAGAGATAACGCGATGACTTCTCTTTGCAAAAAATCCCGCTTCAATTTTTCCTTCATGCTCACGAATAGGATATTGTGCTTTATTTCGGTAACCCTGCACCATTGGGGATGGAGTGATTGGCAGCATTACCGGGTCCAATCCGCCCAATCTTCTCAGGTTAGATTCTACAAATTCAGCTTTATGTACAAGCTCTGCCTCATAAGAAATATGACGGAAAGCACAACCTCCGCATTTTTTATAAACCGGGCAACGATTTTCTTCGCGGTCTTTAGATGGCTCCAAAATTTCTTCCACAATACCAAAACTATAACTTTTCTGCACTTTAACAATCTTGATTTTCAGTCGATCCCCAACTGCGGTATATGGAACAAAGACAACCATTCCATCAATTTTTGCAATACCGTTTCCGTCCGATGACATCGCTGTAATCGTTGCTTCTTCTACCTGATTTTTTCTTAACATGCTATCCTCCCATTTTGCTGCAAAGCTCTTTCTGTTCTTATTATACAATTGGTTTTATTATAACAGAAACCACAGGCAGCTTCAACCAATCTCTTTTATAGATAGACAGTATCGCCTGAGCTTTTAATGGGGATTTTCTAAAAACAATTCTTTCTTTTAAATCAGGCATCTTTTCCGCTTTCATTTTTTCTGTTATACTTTTTATGATTAAACAAAAAATTTCAGAAATATTTTTATATCATATTTCCTACCCGAGAGGAGAGTTTACCCTATGGGAAAAAAGAACAGCAAACCCTTTAAAAAAGCTTATCTTGAAATCACCAATGTCTGCAACTTAAACTGCAGCTTTTGCCCCAAAACAACACGAACCCCAAAATTCATCACAAAAGAAGAATTTTATCACCTGATTGCTCAGGTAAAACCTTTCACTGATTATGTATATTTCCATCTGATGGGGGAACCTCTACTCCACCCTCAGATAGAAAGTTTTTTACAAATTTGTGCTAAGGAAGGATTAAAGGTTTCCCTTACCACCAACGGAACATTATTAAAACGTTGTCAAGACATACTGCTTTCTTCCCCTGCCTTATATCGTGTCAGCATTTCAGTACATAGCTTTGAGGCAAATGAAACCGGACAAACTTTAGAGCAATATCTTGCCGATATTTTAAATTTCTGCAAGTCCGCTTCTGAACAGACCAAAACTTACTGTGTTCTTCGCCTTTGGAACAAAGACAGTGCCACCTTAAAAGCTGCCAACCAAAGAAATGTGGATATTTTTGAGCAGGTCAGCCAATTTTTTTCTCTCGATTTTGACCCTGCCAAAGCCCTGGAACAACGCTCCAGCATTTCTCTTTGTGACCGTGTTTATCTTGAAACTGCCGAAAAATTTTCATGGCCGGATCTTTCCCGCAACGACCCTGTTGATTCGGTGTTTTGTCACGGGTTACGGGATCAATTCGGCGTACTGTGCGACGGAACTGTTGTTCCATGCTGTCTTGATTCTGAAGGCAGCATCAATTTGGGGAATATTTACTCACAACCTTTAGAGGAGATTCTGCATTCTCCCCGTGCGAAAGCTTTATATGACGGATTCTCGCATCGCAATCCTACCGAAGAGCTTTGCAGACGCTGCGGTTATGCACAGCGCTATTCTATTTAGCGTCTTTCGCAGCTCATTTTTTCTTCCAATTTTTGCTGCATCCGAAATGCAATTTCGGTAACAGGGATACTAAGCAAAAACCACAAGGAAGTAAAACCCAAGCAAACCTGCCCCATTAAATTTAAAGGTTGATCTTGATAATTCCACACATTCCATTTTAATGTAAGATTAACAACACATCCTGTTGCAAATTCCAGCGCAGTTATTGCTAAAGTGCCCACAAAGCAGCAGAACCACAGGGGTAATTTTCCACAACATCGGTCTGCCAATTTTCCGATAATCAGGTAACAAATTCCTCCCAGCAAAAACATTGTCCAGTGGGTAAATCCTCTCCACATAATTTCCAAAAAGGAATAGCAAATTCCACCAAACAAAAATAAAATGAATCCAGAAACCGCCTTTTTTTGCATTGTAACACCTCCATTTCTTTTTTCTTTAGTATCACAAAAAAAGCAGGAAATATCCACTCTAAGGATAT
>JAHHTY010000096.1 GCA_020024325.1 Negativibacillus sp. | reverse complement strand
AGCACACAGCCATTTTCAACAATAATAGCCGCTGCACGATATCTAAACCAATGATGCTCCTTTGTAAATCCACAGTCATGCATTATGTACACTCCTATTCCGTTTTTGTAAATATTTGACCTTTAGAAATAAACCTGCTGTTTAAAATTATTTATAATAAATTCTTTTACTGTCGGCTCACCGATGGTGTTGGATAAATTAGGCTTTATCCAACAGTCTATCTTAAAAGCTCTGTATTGGCAAGGGCTTTTTTGTGTGCAGCATATTTAATGCCTTTTTGCTTGTTTTTTTGCTTAAAGATAAAAGCAGGGAAATTTTAAAAAAATAATTCGGACAGCATTTTTCAAATCGTGCAAAGCAAAATACACCCCTTGTACAAAGCTTAGATTTGTACAAAGGATGTATGAATTGCACGCAGAATTTATTCAGGTAAAAATCAGCAGAGAACTTCCTCATCACTTAGGCGGTGAAGCTTATCATTCATTTTTTTCAAGGTGTGCTTTCATGCAAAATATCAGAACAGTCAAATCGCCGCAAAATAAAGTGTAAATATACCAAAATAGCTGAAAAAGCCCCTCATACCTATATATTTTAAACTGAGTTAAGCTTATCTAAAACTTTTTTAAATTCTTAAACCGCTCTTTGCATTTGGTATAAGAAAAAGCAGCTTGCTTTAAAATTTGCAAATTTGCTGCCATTTACCCCAAAACAAAAAAACCTTAAAAGGCAATTTGCCCCTCAAGGTCCTTTGATTTTTCTCTGTTAAGAAATTTTGGATAAGTACAACGCTCACCAAAGCAGTCCTTAGTTATTTTGCCCCGAAAAGCTGAGTGCATAATCTTCAAAATTCAGTATCAGCGTACCAACTTGGCTGTCATCATGATATTTTATATAAGATACCACAGCCACACCTTTGGCATCTCCGAAAGAAATATCATATATTGTGGAATCGGCGGATTTGCTTTTAACGGTGTACCCTCCTGAATATACCCTATTGTCGGTCAGATTGTTGATTGTGATATTCCCTTTTTCCGCTTTGCACGTCATCTCTATTTTTTCAGCATTATCGTTAACATCTGTGCTATCAGAGCCACACGCAATAACAGCACCATCCTTCGTATTCTGAACAGTCGTCATAATCCATTCCTGCGAATCAATTTGATATACATTGTTTTTGCAGCTTGTCAAAGTAAAAACCAGAATTACTGCCATTGTAATACCTAAAAACCTTTTCATGTTTTTCCCCCTAGCGCTTATGTCTAAAATACCTTGCAGTATTTATTACAGCAAAAATAAATGCAAGCATACATAATGCAAGCAGCAGTATCACTGCACTGACACCGTTTCCTTCTACTTGAATGTATGTCAACGCATCAGCTTGTCCAATAACTCCATTTGGCAAAGCAGAGAAGTTCAATACAACAACAAACAGAATCACAAAAATAGCGAAAGAAATAATTGCTCTAATCTTAAACCTCATTTTTTCTTTTGCCGTGATATCAATACCCATCTGCTCATAAATATCATGAGCAAACTCTGCCGGAGTTCCAAGCCTCTGAATAATATCCTGTTCGGACTCTCCATGCTCTATACCGGATTCAAAAGTCTCGTTGAGATCATTAAGAATATCTGTCTTTTTCTTTCCTGCAAAGCGCAATTCTTTCCTGACGCTTTTGATATATTTCTCTTTCATTGAATTTCCTCCCCGACAACCCATTGATCAATAATTGAATTTACACAAAGCGAATAATTGTGCCAAAAGGAAATCAGTTCGCTTAACACTTCCTTGCCTTTTGGTGTTATAGAGTAGTATTTTTTGCAGCTTCCGTTTGCAGCAGACGGAGCCAGCCGACAAGCTATCAGTCCTGCATCTTGCAGCCTATACAAAATAGGATAAATTGTACCCTCCTTTGCATATCCAAAAGTAGCAGCTGTTCGGTTATTCAACTCTGTGATAATTTCATAACCGTAGGTTTCTTTCTTAGCAATCAAAGATAACAAAATCATTTCAAGCGCTCCCTTCTTAAATTGCTGTATGTACCTTGTGTCCATGTTTCGCTCTCCTTTGCACAACTAATTAGCTTTGCTAAGTAGTAAAAGTATAGCTTTTCTTTTATAGAATGTCAAGCCTCATGGTAAGCCATAGCATGACCCCCCACAATTGGCTCATATTAAACGAAAGCCGCTGTCCCATTCAAGGCCGGCGGCTTTGCAACTGTTAGAATAATCCCAATTTATAGAGCGGAACCTGTTTTAAATTCTTCTGCCAATATGCTGTACATAGCCGCATCCACGATTCCCTGATTGCTCCGGTCAGCGCTTCGCAGCGTACCCTCAAATTGAAATCCGCATTTTTTCATGACAGCTCCGGAGTTGGGGTTATTAGGGTCATGCTGGGATTCCAGACGATTGGCGCCTACCTCCAGGAACAGGAAAGGCATAATGGTTTTCAGTGCTTCGCTGGTATAACCCATATGCCACCACTTTTTCCCTATGCAATACCCAATATGCAGGGTGTTTGTTTGCTCGTTCATATCCACAACAGAAATCGATCCAATGGGCTGCTGCAGATTTTTGGGGACGATTGCCCACTGATAAAAGGCTGGATTTTCATATTCCGAAACCCAGCTTCCCAACACCTGTTCTGTGACAGACGGATCCTTATGCGCCTGCCAGCACAGATATTTTGTAACCTCCGGGTCACTTTGCCAGTTGCGATACATAGCATCTGCGTCTGCCATGGTAAACTGACGCAGGATGAGCCTTTCAGAGGATAACTGTACTGTTCCTTTGTGCTTCAAGTTAAACACCATCTTTCTATCGTGATATTTGTTAAGTTCATTCTGATATACGCTCTTATCCATTTGATTTTTCTCTGTCAGGATTATCAAAATAGGTATAACACTTCATTACTTCTAATTTTCTTCAATAAAGCTTTCCAACTCCTCTGCATTATACGCTTTTGTCCAATGGTATGGCTGCAATTCCTTCAGTTCTGCAAACAACAGCTCCCCGCTTTGGGTTGTTACACCAACCTGTACATCTTCGCCCCAGTATCTTAATCGTTCCTGACAAATACCGCAGGGGGACAGAACCTTGTACAAAGAATTTTCGTCATCTCTCACAATACAAAGACAATGGGTGACTTTTTCATTATATTTATGCGCTTCACACATAGCACCCACCTCTATGCAAAGAGTTGCTGAACTATTGGCTGTCTCAATCGCAACACTGGAAAAATAGTGGTCCTCCTGCGTGCGGATCACCGCAGCACCGCCCCAACCCTTCGGATATCTTTTTTCGATCAGCTCTTTGGCAATTTGAAACATTTTATTCTCAATGGCTGTACTTTGCATATTGCACCTCATTTACAGGAATATCTGATAGCAGCAAGCGTCAGATACATTCTGATATATTTAACACTCTGCTCTTAATACATTTTAACAAAAATAGGCAGTCCCATCAAGAGATGGCCCCTTATACCTATATATTTTATTTTAAGCTGAGTTAAGCTTATCTAAAACTTTTTTAAATTCTTAAACCGCTCTTTGCATTTG
>JAHHTY010000095.1 GCA_020024325.1 Negativibacillus sp. | reverse complement strand
ACCTCATTCACACAGGGATCTGCAAATCAATTTGCGCATAAATCTTGACGGTACCTGACGGTACCCATTCACACAGGGGTCTGCAAACCAATTTGCGCATAACTCTTGGCGGTACCGGAAATTCTTCTATTAAATAAATACAAAACTGCGGTACGACTGAACATCTTGATCGCACCGCAGTTTATTCGTATTATATATTACATTTTGGACTGTAATTCTCGTCAAAGAGTATGATATCTTACCAATTTTTATCTTCATAAGGAGTATCTTCTACACCTACTGCATTCAAATTGGAAACCATACGGTCGAGCTTGCCTTTCCACATCTTCTTGAACCAATCCGTATGGCCGAACCACTTAACCAGGGTCGGGCTGATTGCATAGTAAGTATGGATAAATGCACGACCGTACCAGGTCTCTGCAAGTATGTTGTCACGGAAGCGGCGAAGGGTCCAAACCTGAGGACAATCGTAGGAGCCATAGACTGCGGTTGCAACATAACAACCGCTTGAAGATTCGGGTTTATACTCTGGATCAAGAGATTGAATTCTTTTTATTATAGGATTCTTAGTATCATCATCATCAATGAAATTAAATACATTAGAATATTTGGTACTAAAAAAAGCGGTACTTGCTTTCCAAGCATCTAATGCTTGTTTGTGTAATCCATACCTATTACAAACATCGCCAAGTTTTACTTGCAGGCAAACTACTCCTGGCACATGTTCCTTCGCAAAATTTATTTTCGATTCCAGATCATAATACTTTTGTGCCACCATGTTGCTGACAATGAGAAGCGAATAATCTATACATTTTTCATACACTAAAAGATATGCCATCTGTTTTTGTACTATATTGTTTGTCTCATCAGAGGTATCAAATGTGGTCTGTTCAATAAGTTTAAACGTGTTTTCTATAATATTGGATAATTTCACACAAGAAGTTCCTAGATTTGCAATTTTTGTCTGCATACAAGCATAATATGTTTTATAGAAATTAGCCTCCCAATCATTAGGCTCTTCCAGTGCAATCTGTTCATAATACTTTTGAGCTTGTTCAGAATTATTCTCCTCTTGTGCTCTTCTAGCCAGAGTATGAAGGTTGTTTAATCTGTCAGTGCTGTCTACTTTGACGGTACTACCACTGACATCAACGGTCCCTTCAATCATCATTTTCTTTGCTTCCTCGACAGAATACTTACATCCGCAAGACTGACACACAAACACACCATCCTGCTTTATCAAATGGGTACTGCCGCACATTTCACAAGTCAATTGCTTCATTTCTCTATTCCTCTAACTTATACTTTATTTTTGACCTTTTTAGGGCATTTGGCATTTTGGGGTATATGCTAAGGAGATTCTTTTTTATCTTGAGTAGCTCCGTCTATCATTCCAGATTGACACCATTTTCGGATGGTTTCCGGTGTGTATCCCCAAAGTTTAGATACCTCACTTGTTCCCATATCCGCCATATTTGTTTTCCTCACTTCAAAAGTCTACATTTTTTATTTCTCTCTGTTAAAAGCAGTGTTATTTCTTCAATCATTTTAATTTTATCCGATGCTGTTTTTAACTCTTCTGCTTTTACAGAAATTTTTGTTTCAATATCGGTAAGCTCGTCGCAACTCATTGGATCACTGCAATGAACGGCTTCGGCAAGCTTTTCAAGAGAAGCTTTTGCCTGTGTATCGGTTTCAGCATCAGCCAGCAGTTCGATATCTGTCTGCAGATTTCTGAGGTAGAACCCCTTTTTCTGTACCTTCTCTTCTACACGATCAATTTCATTTTGACCAACATCTGCCGAAATCATACAAACTGCGCAGAGTGCAAGAATAAGAACATCTGTAAAGATAGCACTCCATAATGGAAGAGTAGGCGAAACGGTAAAGACAACAAATGCGACACTCTGCAGAACCAGATAAACAATCCCAATATGGATAACCGGGATGCCAAAAAATTTGCTTTTCAGCGTATCTTTTGCAAAAAATGCTTTTTCCCAAATTAAAATCTGCAAAGCGAATGCAACAGCAGTAAACCCGTAGGAAATCCAAAATACAATAGTTTTAGGCGTTGGAATCGCAAACGCTATGACGCTAATAAGCACAAAGAGAATTCCAAGAATCAGATACCCTTTAGTAGAACCTTTTTTCATCCTTAGATCTCCCTTCTCGTGCCGCATTTCGGGCAAAATCTACCGGGCTTGATAAACTTGAATCCACAATGCGGACAAGTATCTGCTACCGCTTGCGGAGCGCCGCAGTTGTCACAAAAAGAAGCCCCTGGTGTCAATTCAGCACCGCACTGATCACAAAAATGATTTTGTGGTGGCTGCGGTTCAGCAGACATGCCGGAAAACGCGCCACTTACCATATTGCTGACTGCGCCGCCGACAGTTCCACCGACACCGGCCATCATGCCAAGGCCAATACCCATATTGGAAAAGTTTCCACCGGCACTTTCGTTTTTGGCGGCACCTTCCGCAACATCAAAACCACGTTCCTGCTGATAGGTGTAGCCTTCCTGTACACGTTTCTGCGCAAGAGCCTTAGATTCAATGACCATCTTCTGAGCTTCTGTCTGCTGCTCAATAATGCCAACCTTTTGCTGCAGCTGTGCTTCTGCAATATCGGCATACTGTCGGAAGTAAAGATCCTTAAATTTTTCATATTGCGGATCTCCGTCAGGTTTTACGATTGTTGTTACATAAAACCGTTTTAACTGAACACCGTAATCGAGGAAATCAGGAATCAAACGCCGGTGGATTTCTGAAGAGAACGTTTCCAGACTTTCATCTATCTCAAAAATATTGATGGCATTGGTACGCATTGTCTGTGCTATATACGTTTTGACCTTTGTCATCAAGATACTGCGGAAATAAGTTGTCAGCTGCTGCCGCTCCAAAACTCGTTCTGTACCGACTAGTTTTACAAGAAGCTTTCTGGAATCCGCAACACTGAGCGACATTTCACCGCTGGCACCGATGGAAATTGGAAACTTGTAGGTAGGCTCAACATACTGAACTTTACTGTCTGTTCCCCAGCGAATGGCCATCTGCTCCGTCTTGTTAATAAAGTAGACTTCACAATGGAACGGCGTCTCTCCACCTGTTGGAATGCTGATCAGTCTTCGTAACAGCGGAATATTCTGCGTTTCCAGAGTGTGTCTGCCCGGGCCAAACAAATCAAGTGCCTGTCCATTTAAAAAGAAAATTGCTTCCTGTGACTCATGAACAATCAGCTGTGTTGTTGTGTTAAAATCCTCACAGGGATGTTTCCAGATAAAGGTACTATTATCACCTTCGTATTGGATGATATCTGAAATCTTTACCATAATATTCCCCCTTGGATATGGTTTTACAGGACATAACCAAAATGCACACATTTTAATAGTAAATATATGTTTTAATTATATATCGTATCTCAGGGAAAATCAACATTATGTACGGAGCTTTCCGTCATATTTGACTGGTTTTTGTACAAAAACGCTTCTTGTGTTGTGAGGAATAAACCTGCGCATTATACTGTAGACCATAATCAAAATATGTGCTTTATGACAGTATCAGCTTGTAGTTAATCGACAAGTTAATCAAAACGAAGTTATACAAGAAATTCAAAAATTACAGCAAGGACAATCCACCGTATCAAATATACGCACGTATATGAAGAAGGTACAAGCGGAAACCAAAGGTACCGTCAAGAGTTATGCGCAAATTGGTTTGCAGACCCCTGTGTGAATGAGGT
>JAHHTY010000094.1 GCA_020024325.1 Negativibacillus sp. | reverse complement strand
GAATTGTCCTCCGAAGAGGGCGAAACTCCTTTATCATTAGGAGCTTTTTGGGAAGTGCTTTGAATCCACAAACTGCTTCGCGTTGTCGGTTAAGTGGGAAGAAAAAGTTTTGTTGCTCACGCAGGTCGCTTGCCTTCGGCTACACTCGTTTGAGAAAAAAGTTTTACTCAAATTTTTTTCAAAAAATTGTGGGTCTTTCGGGCAATGCCCTGAATTGTCCTCCACAGAGGGCGAAACAACTTATTGTTAGGCGTTTTTGGGGAGTGGATTGAATCCACAAACTGTTTCGCGTTGTCGGTTAGGTTAGTAGGAAGAAAAAGTTTTGTTGCTCACGCAGGTTGCTTGCCTTCGGCTGCACTCGTTTGAGAAAAGCAAACTCCCCCTCTTTTGAAAACTCAAAATTATCATATTAAAAAACATGAAAAAGCCGAAGGAAAAATCCTTCGGCTTTTTCATGTTTGCGAATATCGCTTTATGGTTGAGGAAGAAGTTGGTAAATATTAACAGCTGCCTTTTCCTAATGTCTGAAGATGATTCATAGAACCGTACAGGGACATCAAATGTCCGTATTCTTCTTCATCGTAAAAATGGCAGTTTCCTGTGCCAAATGCTTTCGCTGTTTCAATCATAAATCTAGCTGCTTGTTCTACATCTTCAAAGTGAGTTGCACCCGAAGCACAGCCCGGAACGGTGGTTTGGGTGGTAATTGCCACACCTACCACCGGTGCTTTTGTTGCAGTGGATGGTTGGAGAATGCTGTTCAAATGGAACACACCGTTGCCGTATGGGGTGATGTCCTGTGTGCTCAGAGCAAATACACCCGGCAGTTCTCCGGTTGCCATCTCCAAGATGGAAAGCAAGTCCTCGCTGACACGCAGAATGTAACCTTCTTTTACAGTTGGGGAGATTGCAATCCCCCTCTTGTTATAGATGCGGTTGCCCTTTGTGGTATCTACACAAAGAATGGCATCCAGATCATCAATAACTTCTTCGCGGTTCATCTCCACCATGCTAACCGGAGACCCCATAAACGGTACCGGTTTATGCGGCATTGTCGGTGCATTTGGGCAAACGTGGGTGGAAAGGAAAACATCGCCTTCCAGCACATCGCCTTTTTTTGCCATGCTCAGCAGCTCTGCCGCTGCACTCAATGCAGCCAGTGCGCCGTCGCCGTCAGAAACAAAACCTGTTACCTCAGGGCGTGCTCCAATTCCTCCCAGCCTGCCAAGCAGACCGATGGTTTTAGCTGTACCTTTGGACATCTTTCCGTTTTTACCTGGAATTCTGACACGAACCATATCGGTGTATCCTTTTGGCCCCTTTACAGGATAGGTTTCTACATCTGCATTTGGGTCAATTTCCAGCAGGTACTTCTTCACTTTTTCTCCGGATGCTCTGCTGTCATCTAAAATATCATAAATCTCCATCAGATGTTTTAATACCATCTGTCATTCCTCCGCTATTTTCTATTCTTCAGTCAACACATCAAGACCGCTCATTGCAAGCAGCTGTACCGCTGTCGTCAGAGCACGTTTGCCCTCTTCTCCTCCGGCTGCAACTGCAAATTCTTTTGTATGGGTTGCAACGCCCTCTTTAAGACCGATATATGCCTGAATTGCCGGAATTTCATGGGTTACGTTGCCAACGTCGGTGGAACCAATGCCCTGTGTTAAATCACGCTCGATGTAAGGCTCGCCCATAAACTCCATATTGTTGCGGAAGTAAGAAACCAGTTTTTGATTGTTGCGGACATCTTTTGTGATTTCATCTTTCTGATTGATTTCAACGGTTGTGCCGGTACACAGTGCTGCACCCTTTGCACAATCTTCAATGATCTTGATAACTTCTTTCAAGTAGTCAAATTCCAATGCACGGATATTGAACAGGCAGACTGCACGGTCGCTGATGGTATTGTGGGCAGTTCCGCCTTCGGTGATGATACCGTGAACACGGGTATAATCTTTCATGTGCAGTCTCATTGCATCCACTGCGTTGAACATCTGGATAACGCCGCTGAGTGCATTTGCACCTCTCCATGGAAATGCTGCTGCGTGTGCCGGTTTTCCATGGAATACAAATTCTATATTAACACAAGCAAAAGAAATGTCATCCGGAATGGTTGCATCGGTTGGGTGCATAATCATTGCTGCGTCCAATCCCTTAAATACGCCTTCACGCAGCATCAGGATTTTACCGCCTACTCTCTCTTCTGCCGGAGTACCGATAACTTTCAGCACACCGCTCAGCTCGTTCTTCTGCATAATTTCTTTTAATACAATACCGGCACCGGTAGAGCTTGTACCAATGATGTTGTGTCCGCAACCATGACCGATTTCGGGCAGAGCGTCATATTCTGCCATAAATGCAATATGTTTGCCGGGTTTACCGGTATCATACACTGCCTCGAAGGAAGTGGAAATTCCGCCCACTCCTTTTGTTACCTGAAAGCCGTTGTTTTCCAACAGGTCACACAATGCCTGTTGTGCTTTTTCCTCGTGGAATGCAAGCTCAGGATTTGCAAAAATATAAGAAGATACTTTTTCCAGCTCTTCTTTATGCTGAGAAGCTGCAATTTGAATTTCTTTTTTCATGCTTTCTTTTCCGACACTCATTCTTCATTCTCCTTTTTTAATATTTTGTAAAAACTTTTTTGGAATAACAAAATAAATTAGATGGTGTGGTTCATTGTCATAATAATCTGAGAGATCAACGCAGAACCCCAATAGGTGGATGCCATTACAAAGAAGGAGATAACAACGATTTTCCAGCTAAGTTTTTTCAGTACACCCAGCTGTTCTCCTACCGAGATACCTGCAAAAGCAAGCAGAGGCAGACCAACCAGAGTAAAGTTAAATTTTCCTACTGTGCTGACAATAAAATCGCTCAATGGGGAAATTGGCAGGGTCAGGATAAAGGAAATAACAGTTGCCCATGCAAATCCCGGGAGATCCGGATGTTTTACAAAGTTCTTCGCTACAATCGCCAACACAACCAAGGTGAAGCTGACTGCTGTTGCTGCCAGCAAATCTACCAGAGGAGTGTGCAGAGAAAACATCTGTACTGCACAGATAATCATATAGATAAAAATAACAATTTTGATTTGCTCCAAGATGCGAGAGGTTGCTTCTTTCATAATGATGTATGGATTGACCGGAAAATAAATTCTGCCGGTTTCCTACTCCTTTCTTCTATTGCTCCGTTTCTCTAGGCTTTTTTGCCAAACACTTTTGCTCTGAGATTTTCAATTGGTCTATGCAGCTTTTTATACATAAAGTTTGCAAGCGGAAGCGCAAGGAACAGTTCCATATACACACCGGTTACCGATGTAAGAAGTCCGCTGGTTGCAGAGTATGCAAGAATCTGTTCTTCAAATCCGGGAGCTGCATTTACAAGAGCTGCCGTTGCTGCCTGCATCATGGAAGCACTTCCCATACCGGAAGCCATTGCCAATGCGTATGGATGAAAGCCCATCATCAAGCTGATTGGAGCAAGGAAAGAATAGAACAAGGTACCGAAAATGCTTCCGCTGATATAGGTTCCCAGTGTACCAACACCTTCTTCAGAGTTCAGCCCGTATTTATCACCGGTAATACCCAAAGCGGTATCTCGGCACAGGGAGAAGGTTGCACCAACCGAGCTTCTGCCAAGACCCATGAAAATTGCAAGCGGCAATGCAATCAACATTGTTCCCATATTACCGAATTCTTGAAGAACAAGTGCAAGACCGGATTCAAATACAACGCCGATTTTTGGACCTGCACTGATACCAAACATAATTCCCAGAGGATATAAAACCAAAGAAAGCAAAAATGGTGATCTTTCAATTTCTTCTTTGCCGATAAATTTTTTCAAAATCGGAATCACTTTACCCAGCAGATGTGGGGAGAGCAGAATACCCATAATGATTGCCCAAATCAAGGTCATAATCTTAACATCAATTCCGAAAACCTTAAATTGCAGTGGACCGATAGCTTCTGCAATTAGACAGATAACAAGAGCTGCAATCATACAGTTAACTGTACCTGTCCTTACTTTTGTTTTGTTTTCTTCCATAAATAATTTCCTCCTCTTTTCTGCCTCAAACGCTATCTCAAAGTATGATAGACGCCGAATTAAGATTGCATCGTTATGATAGCACGTAAAACTGATTCTGTCTAATAG
>JAHHTY010000093.1 GCA_020024325.1 Negativibacillus sp. | reverse complement strand
CAAATTGGCTTGTGATTGGACAGCAGATTGTAACTAAAAATGGAAAAGTCCTTGACCTTTTGTGCATAGACCGAGGTTATAAATTGATTGTGCTGGAACTGAAAAAGACTTGACCCCACGAGAAGTTACTGCCCAGGTGATCGAGTATGCTTCCTATGTGGCAGAAATGGGAAAAGATAGCTTGAATAAAGCCTACGAAACATACAGAACAAAGCACCCCGAACTTCCTGAAAAATTAAATGAAGCGTCTCAAAACAAATTTGGTACAGAGCTGGATGAATCCCAGATTGAAAGTAATCCGAAGATGGTCATTGTTGCAGCTAAGATGGATGACGGAACAGAGCACATTATTGATTATTTACGAAATACATACGATGTTGATATCAATATCCTGTTTTTCCAAATCTTTCAGCATGGAAGCGATCGCATCATGAGCCGTGTGTGGTTTAAAGAGGATGGAGAATTAGACTTAAAGCCCGAATACAGTGCAAAGTGGAACAAGGAATACTATATTTCTTTCGGTGAGGAAAATAAACATAGGTGGGTGGATGCCTGCAAGTATGGGTTTATTTCTGCCGGCGGTGGAAAGTGGTATACTCAGACGCTAAAAATGCTGCATGCAGGAGATCGTATCTGGGTAAATATTCCGCACACGGGATATGTCGGCGTGGGTATGGTACAGGCGGATGTTCAGCAGGCAAGCGAAGCAGGCTGGGATGTGGACGGAACCTATACAGCAATGAAGGACATGGATTTACAGGGAGGATATTTTTACAATGAGGATGATTCGGAGCAGGCCGAATTTGTCGTTTCTGTAAAGTGGAAAAAACAGTTCCACTTTCTGAAGCAGTGAAAGAAAGCGGCTTCTTTGGAAATCAAAATACCGTAGGCAGACCGCTTTGCGATAAGTGGAACTTTACAGTCAGCCGCTTAAAGAAATTATGGGAAATTAAGGAGTAGCGGTATGGATTACAGAATCTTAAATTCGCAAGCATGGACGTTGCAAACACTACACGAAACTTCCTGCGCAGAAATACCGAGCGACACGGGCGTTTATTTTGTTTTGGTTCCCGATGGGATGAAAATAGAATTTACTACTCAGACGCAAAACCACCGTGACCTATTTTATGAAGAATGTGTGCTTGAAGAAAAGTATGCTCGTTGCAAAAATAAACAAGTTTTGTATATCGGAAAAGCCAGTGGAAAGAAAGGTCTTCGCCAGCGAATTCGGCAGTATATGAAATACGGTTGGAATGAAGCGATTAACCACAAAGGCGGGCGCACTATCTGGCAGATTGTAAACGCTCAAAAGCTTATTTTGGCCTATAAGATTTGTGAAGATGCAGACGCTGTGGAGCATCGGCTGCTTTATGAGTTTGAAGTAGAAAATAACACTTTGCCGCTGGTAAACTGGAAAACGTAATAGGGAACATCATTTGTTATCAACTCTTTAAGAGGTATATTAACCAAAACAGGAGTGATTTGATGTCAATTATTACATTTTCAGAAGTCAGCAAGGAATACAACACCAAAACAGGGGTAGTTCATGCCGTTACCGATATAACTCTTCAAATTAAAGAAGGGGAGATTGTTGGATTGGTTGGACCAAATGGCGCTGGAAAAAGCACAACGGTCAAGATGTTGTGCGGCATCTTAAAACCATCAAAGGGAGAGGTGAGTGTATTAGGATATACACCCCATTTGGATAGGAAGAAGCTAGCAATGAATATTGGAGTTATGTTCGGCAATCGAAGCAGTTTGTGGTATAACATTCCTGCCATTGATAGCATCAGATTGATGCGTGATATATATGGAATCAGTAAAACAGACTTTGAGGAACGACTTCAGGAATATTGTGCAATACTCGGCGCTGGTGAATTGCTGGAAAAACCAATCCGGCAAATGTCTTTAGGACAACGAATCAAAATTGAACTTCTAGTCACCTTGTTGCACAATCCAAAACTTCTTATTTTGGATGAACCAACGTTGGGGTTGGATATTGTAACCAAGGGACAATTTAGAGAGGCAATGGTTCGCCTGTCTCAAAGCAGAAAAACCACGGTAGTTATCACAACCCATGATCTGAGCGATGTAGAGAAAATCTGTGATAGGGTGATTTTGATTAATCATGGGAAGAAAATACTGGATGCTACCAATAGAGAATTTACACACATGATCGACCAATATGAAGTGGTTTATATCAGTAATATGGAAACAAGCAAGACGTTAGATACCTTGTGTCATGATCCATTCTTTAGAGAGAAAATAGCGGATGCTTATAAATTCGTTGTTCCAAAACAAGCAAAAAGGGAGTTTCTGAATCGTGTTCTTTATGATGATCAGTTGAGAATACGGACAGAAAAACCAAGCCTGGAGGATTTGTTATATGAATACTATAGTTAGAGAACTTCGAATTATAAAAAGTTATATCCGACTCTCTTACAAGAATTACATTCAATTTCCTTTGGACTTCCTAATGAACTTTGTTATGGTTCTTTTTGATGTCATTGGAGTGGTTTTGTTTTGGTGGTCTTTGGCAGAATTAAATATTTCTTTGGTGGGATGGACAAACGAAGAACTTCTAGTATTTGTAGGATTCAGTGTGTTTTCCGAGGCAGTGAGTAAGATTCTGTTTGGCTTCAGAGATTTGGAATATTTTATTCTGGATGGTTCTTTTGATAAATTTCTTATTCGTCCTATCAATCCAATTAAAACCATGCTGCTTGAGAAACTAAATATCTTTGCTATTGTCTGCAAAACAATACTCGCTATCGGTATATTTCTTGTAGTGGGATTCTTTACCTCTCTGAAATTACAAAACGAATGGATGGCTGTTCTGACTTTAATAGCAGGAACCTTAGCCTATGAATTGTTATATGGGACATTTTCTCTGTTAGCTTTTTGGTTTGGAAAAATCTATTATGCAAGAAATCTGGTTTTTTCATTTAGGTCCATAAGAAAATATCCATTGGATATCTTCTCTGCCCCTATAAAGAATATTTTTACATTCATTATTCCTTTAGCTTTCATTGCAACAATCCCGACAAATATTATATTGGGACGGTTACAGTATCCGACGATTTATTTTATTTTATCGGTCGTTTTGTTTTTAATAGCATATACTTTGTTCAATTATGTTCTAAAAAGGGCACTGGCAAAGTATGAATCTACAGGATCGTAAGGAAGGAGAATCAGAATGCAAAAGTATCTCAGTACTTTTGTTTTAAGCTTGAAAAATGCAAAAATATACAAGCTGGATTTTTATTTGAGTTTTATCTCGATTCCGGTCGAACTGATCCTTACATTTCTATTTTGGAAGATTCTTTCCATAGGAAATGACCAATCAATTGATGCAGGGGCTATTGTCGCATATTTTCTTTTTCTCCAAGTGTTACAGTTGGGATATTCGCCTACAATGCTAGTAACTTTTGAACTATGGAATGAAATAAATAATGGTACAATCATTACCTGGCTTGTGAGACCTATAAATTATCCCGTATACATTTTAGTGCAGAAGATGGCACATTTTTTTATGAATACAGTGGTTGCTCTGATCATTAGTATATTGATAGGGGCTGCTTTTGGTTATGTAATTTCTCCTGTCCATTTACTGTACGGAATGATAGCCAGCATTTGTGGAAACCTGTTATTGTTTGAATTGCAGTTTTTGATTGGTTGTCTGACATTTTGGCTTAAAAAGGTAATTGCACTACGGGATGTCATATTTAATATTCTGTTTATTCTGGGAGGAACCCTTTTGCCCATCGATATGACTCCCAAAATCATCCAAGATATCGCTTATTTTACTCCGATTCCATTTGTGTATTTTACACCAGCCAAAATTTATGCCGGTCAATTCAGTTTGGAACAAATAATCCGGAATATTGCCGGTCAACTTTTATGGATTTTAATTTTTGGAGTTGTTATCAACTTTGTATGGAAAATCGGAACAAGCGATAAAATTACCCAAGGGGCATAAAGTAGATTGTTTTATGAAATTTAATAAAGAGTCGATCTAGGAAAAGGGTATTGTCTGTATAATACAATTCAGCATACCAATATTAGCAAAACAAATTTTACACAATACTTAGAGAAGGTCTGTGATTATTTAGATCCTTCAATAATTGGAATGATGAACTATTCCGTAAATGTAAGTAGCAAAACTGATAGAAAATTTTATATCTGTATGA
>JAHHTY010000092.1 GCA_020024325.1 Negativibacillus sp. | reverse complement strand
CTCCGTCACAGCATATTCGGGCAAGACCTTTGGGGTGTAGTCCCAATCTTACGGCAACGAGAGCATGAGGGAGAAAAACCTTTGTTTTCGGCTGCAAAGCCGTGTTCCGCTGGTGGTTTGCCATCACCGTGTAGTCGTGTTTTTTCGATATGAAATACCGCCATCGCATCACC
This sequence comes from Negativibacillus sp., assembly GCA_020024325.1. GTDB lineage: Bacteria > Bacillota > Clostridia > Oscillospirales > Ruminococcaceae > Negativibacillus. The sequence goes on along the minus strand of JAHHTY010000092.1, from coordinate 4,076 downwards.
TCCCTCCGGCGGTTTGAAAAAATGTTTGTTTTACGGGGAAATGCCCACTCTGTGCCACCGGATGCCCCGTATGATAAACTTCTGCATTCTCTTTCTAACAGACAATACGGGAAAAAAGTGAGGACTTTTCGACTCTAATCGGCACATTTGTTTTAAGTTAAAAAAAGGGCGGCTGTTTTAAAACAGCCGCCCTAAAATGGGGGATATACAAGATAATTTTCTGTTCGGATGCCCATAAACCATTGATATTACTGGGCTTTTCAAAAAGTTTTGTATTGACACTCTGCTTTTTTATTCTCAAAATTTAACTTGCAATTTCTGCTGAGGGAGTAGCTGACGGCTGCTCCCTTTTTTGTTTCTATGAGGATGCTTAGGTTCTGAGATCTCCTTACAAGGCACCACAAAGGGAGTGATGCAGTTATAGTGAATAACAATTTTCTGTATGGTGATACCGTCCTGCTTTTCGGCGTGGTGCATCAATATACTCAATCAGCTCCGCTACCATGTGCCGAGTTAGTTTTGTGGCTCCGGTGTATCATCGGAGCGTTTCAAGGAATCCATCTACATAGTGTCCTTCTTCCGAAGCTCCTTTCACAGTGCTTTGATCTTCGTGAGATGTTTCTTATAGTGTTGTGGGATGTAAAGTTGATAATATTTGCTCATTGGATTGATAAGTTTTTGATAGGATGTTTTGTTCTATAATCTTTTTCCTTTTAAAATAAAATAATGTTATCTACGCTCTGAACAGTGAAAAAGCTGTACTCCAGAATAAGTATTGTGCCAATATTCTTCGCTTCTGAATAATGAAAATTGAGATTTCTGAATCTGATGTTACCGCACACATAGTTAAAGTGTATCATATCTGATCTGTCAATCAACTCTGAAACGAACATCAAAAACCAGATGGTCGTGTTATATCCAATAAATTCATCAAACTGTCAGATGTTAAATTTTCCCTGATATACAAGATAACCTCCATATCAAAAAATCGTCCACACTATATTCTCCACAAATGTTATTTCCAAAATGCGAAACAGAGTGATGGTCTTTATAAAATCGACATTGCTGTATTCGTTTTTTATTGGTTATTTAAAGCATAAAAAAGGGGGCTTTGAGCACCCGAAATAAAAAGATTATACAGCAACTCCCCAGCTAACACATGGCGATTACCTGATGTAACCAGGGAGTTGCATGAAATTTAGAGTATTATTCCTTCGGAAGTTTTTCTTCAGTTCCTTTTGTATAAGGAATATGGAGATATTCTTCAAGGAAGAAGCAGAAACGGTATTTGCATATTTTGTAAGATATATCATCAAGTGTTTCTTGTAAAATAGTTGTTAACACAGGACACTCGTCGTTTTGTATAAATTAATAAAAATTAAATATTGTGTTATGAGCGACGAGAAGTATATCCGTTTCTAAAGCAAAACCTCAGAAAAAGTTGGCTATTGTGCAAAGAATTTTCTGACAATGGATATAAAAGCAGCAGCACCCATCCAAAAAACATCTTCATCTACATCAAACTTGCAGTTGTGGTGTGCAATGTCGGTATGCTTTTGAGGATTTGCAGAACTGAGAAACATAAATGTACCTGGAACTTTCTGAAGATAGTAGGCAAAGTCCTCTCCACCCATATTGGGGGCATCTAATGTTGTGAGGACATGCTCTGCCCCAATTGCTTCTCCCACAGCTTCAGCTGCAAGCCTTGCCATACCCGGGTCGTTCACAACAGGTGGAGCACCCCATATGATTTCAGGCTCTGCAGTACCTCCAAACACCTGAGCTGTATCAACGGCAATTTCCCGAATACGCCGAGCAATGCGCTGACGAACCTCTTCATTTACAGCTCGGAAAGTACCCTCCATCACAACTTCATCTGGCAGAACGTTGTATGTGTGTCCTCCATGGATGCTGCAAACAGTCAATACTACAGGGTCACAGGCATTAAATTCTCTAGCATTTACTGCTTCATAAGCCAGAACAATGTGTGAAGCAATATTTATGGGATCGATTCCTTTTTCTGGAGAAGAACCATGGCATCCCATACCTTTTACTTTTATAACAAATTTATCAAAAGATGCCATAAAGCTCCCACTGGCAATAAGCATTGTTCCTGAAGGGATTTCCTTTCCAAAAATAGTTCCGATATGTGTACCGAAAACCGCATCAACACCATCTACTCCGCCATTTGCAATCGTCACCTCTGCTCCACGGGACAATTCTTCCGCTGTTTGAAAGAGAAGGCGCACTGTTCCGCATAGTTCGGACTGATGTTCCTTGAGAACCTTTGCCGCACCCAGAAGCATTGCAGTATGGGAATCATGACCGCAGGCGTGCATACAACCGTTTGTTGATGCAAATGAAAGTCCTGTTTCTTCTTTGATTGGAAGTGCGTCCATATCTGCACGTAGTGCGATTGTTTTTCCGGGTTTTCCACCCTCAATGGTTGCAATCAGTCCACTGTCTCCATTGTTTTGTCTGTAAGGAATGCCAAGTTTCTCAAGCTCCGCACGCACATATGCGCAGGTCTTTGGCAATTCAAGACCTAGTTCAGGAATCTGATGCAGGTCACGACGCAATTTTACGATATAATTTTGCAGATTATTTACTTCATACCACATAAAATCAAATCTCCTTTAATACTATTATCTTGCAGTTGCAGTTTTCTTCTCTTGTAAGTAGAACAGACGAGCCACTGCCACAGAGCCAACAACCGACAATACAATAACCATCCATGCCGGTATTGGAAGAAACAGTTTGCAAAACAATGGGATGCCAAGACCAAATACTGCAACTTTAGGTTTTTTCAATGCAAAGTTTCCAAAGGTTGCACCAAAAATGGCTGCCGAGGCATAACTTTGCAAGCCCTTATTGATAAATTCTGGAAGAATAGCAACAATTCCGCTTCCAATAAAAACAGCTGATGTTGTTGCAATAAGATTTGTAATAATCGAACCACAAATAGCCATCGTGGATACAACTTCCGCTTGAATGGATCCGGTTTTGCTTTTTGTAACATCTAAAGCCAATGCTGCACATGGAACTCTCATATTGCCGATATTACCAGATAGAAAGCTTAAATAGGTACCTGTCATACCAAGAGAGGCATAATAAGAGATTGGTTCAACAAAGTAAAAAGCACCAAAGGAGAGAGCTACCATCCCCCATGCAGACATTACAAGTGAAGCGTCCGGCCAGCAGTTATATGCAATGCACAAATAAATTACTGGGATAAACGAGGTCAGCGCAGCTAAGATATTGGTAGGGGTACCAATTTTGATACTGTTCTTTTTCCAGGTGGACATGTAGTTATTTTCCATTAGAAATTACTCCTTTCTTATGCACCCACAATAACATCATATATAATTGCGCAAGCAATACCAATAACCATTGCAATGCCTAAAGAATACTCTGCAAGCTTTGGATATTTGCGTACAGCGGTGCGCCCGATAATCACCATACTTAATGCACCAGTTAAAATGGCAACAGCCGGAGCAACGTTCAAACTAGGACCTTGTGTCACCATCTGATTTGCATTGAGGTAACCGAAAATACCAATGGAACATGCCACAGACATTGCGGAAAGCCATCCGATATCTCCACCACTCATTTTGTTCCGAATTTTTTCAAGACCTGGAGTTGCAATTCCTGTAAAGAGGAGCCAGCCGGCACCGTTGAGTGCCATTGCAAACCAAGATACTGCAAGAACCTGCAATGTATAGCCTTCTCCACCCATTACCACGCCGCACGCTTCTGCACCGAGATTGGCTGCTGTAAGTTCTGTAGCAGCTGCACCAATGATCGATAAACGCTGCCATGCAATCGGTCCCCCGATACCTGCCATCAGTCCCACCATAACGATGAAGACACCGCAGGCAGGTCCAATGGATGAAATAAGCCCAATCTTAAATGCCTGTTTCGGAATCTGCGGATTTAGGCTGCAATGTATGGTTGCTTTTTTTGCTTGGCGTATGTACAAAACAGTTTGTACCACGGAAACAAGAACCGTTACCGATGCCAGCAGCCAAAAAATCGGAAGATTAGAGATCTGTAAATAATCCATACACTATTACTCC
>JAHHTY010000091.1 GCA_020024325.1 Negativibacillus sp. | reverse complement strand
TCAGCAGACTTGACAAAAAAAGAAGTTTATATTATAATGCTGACAATGGCTATGACGAGAAAGAGTAGCATATCATGTGTTACCCAGAGAGCTTTCGGTTGGTGCGAGAAAGTGTAATGCGGATTTGTGAATACCTCTCCGAGCTGCCGTCTGAACGTTTTTGAATCAGTAGGAACGGTCGGTTAATCTCCGTTACAGGGTTAGGGTATAGGTTTTCTATCAATATATCTGATATTGAAAATTTTGTACCTGCTGAGGCTGTATCTGTGAGGATACAGTAAATAGAGGTGGTAACGCGTTTTTTCGCCCTCTGCTTTTGCCGGATTTGTTTTCCGGTGTAGAAAGCGGAGGGCTTTCTTTTTATTTAAGATCATGTCCTCCGTCAAAAAAATAATAATTTGGAGGAAAAGAAAATGACAGTTTATGAAGAACTGAAACGTCGTGGGCTTATTGCTCAAGTAACCGATGAAGAGGAAATTAAAGAGCTTATCAATAACGGTAAAGCAACCTTTTATATTGGTTTTGACCCAACAGCAGATAGTTTGCATGTTGGACACTTTATGGCACTATGTTTAATGAAACGTTTGCAGATGGCAGGTAATCGCCCAATCGCTCTGATTGGTGGTGGTACAGGTATGGTAGGTGACCCATCCGGCAGAACCGATATGCGTCAGATGATGACACCGGAAACCATCCAGCATAACTGCGACTGTTTTAAAAAGCAGATGAGCCGTTTTATTGATTTTTCTGAAGGTAAGGCTCTGATGGTAAACAATGCAGATTGGCTGATGAATCTGAACTACATCGAACTGCTGCGAGATGTAGGAGCTTGCTTTAGTGTAAACCGTATGTTAACTGCAGAATGTTACAAACAGCGTATGGAAAAAGGTCTTAGCTTCTTAGAATTTAACTACATGATTATGCAGAGCTATGACTTTTTGATGCTCTACACAAAATATGGTTGTAACTTACAGTTTGGTGGTGATGATCAGTGGAGCAATATGCTTGGTGGTACAGAACTGATCCGCAGAAAACTGGGCAAAAACGCTTGTGCCATGACCATCACACTGCTGCTGAACTCTGAAGGTAAAAAAATGGGTAAAACCCAGTCCGGTGCAGTATGGCTTGATCCAAATAAAACTTCCCCATACGACTTTTTCCAGTACTGGAGAAACGTGGATGATGCAGACGTTATCAAATGTATGAAACTGCTGACCTTTATTCCAATCGAAGAAATCGAGTCTATGGAAACATGGGAAGGTGCACAGCTCAATGTTGCAAAAGAACGTTTGGCTTACGAACTGACTGCGATGGTTCATGGAGAAGAGGAAGCACAGAAAGCACTGGAAGCTTCCAAAGCATTGTTTGTTTCCGGCGGTGATACCGCACATATGCCAACTACCGAATTAACATCAGCAGATTTTGACGAAAACGGTAGCATTTCTGTTGCAGACCTTCTGGTTAAGACAGAGCTTGCTCCTTCTAAAGCAGAAGCAAAACGTTTGATTAAACAAGGTGGTATTGCTGTTAATGACGAAAAAGTAACTGCATTTGATGCTGTGGTTACAAATGCAGATTTTGCTGAAGGTCATTTGATCCTTAAAAAAGGAAAGAAAGTATTCCATAAAGTTGTAATTGCATAATAACTTGAGAGAGATTGTTTAGCAAGAGGCAAAATCAAATATAGATAAGTATTAAGGGTATTGATATGTTATATCAGTACCCTTTTCTTATACCTCATGGAAATTTTTCACTTATATTATTAAGAAAAAACAGTTCGGGTTTCCTGTTAAATTGAATCTGCTGCTTCAATGTGGTTATTGTTCTTGTAAATTTACAATATTGATGTTTTATGATATATTTAAAGTAAATTTTCTATAATACTAAAAATATATTGACTTTTATATCAAAAAATGAGGGTATAAAATAAAAGAAACGCTGAAAATCTATCAAGCTATTGACAGCAAATTTATCTGACGATATACTAGAGCCATCATTTAATTATTTTAAGAGATATATTGGATAAATATAATAAGAAAGTCAGGAAGAAAATATGGATAAGAACTTAAAAAGCAATATTGATTTTTGTATGACGGATTGCAAAACAACAAGTACATTTTCCGGTGTATATGATAGTGCATCAACTTCAAAGTACAAAATTGAGGACTTTGCAAATGTCCTTGATGTGACTGCACGTCTGAACGATACTCCTTACGGATATTATTCAACCAGCCGATATAACATCTTTGCAGATATGGGAGCTTGGCATGGATATCATTTACATACTTTGGATGCACTTGAAATTTATGGTGGTTTTGCAGGACCTCATATTATTGGACAAGATATTGGTATGAATCTATCTGATTGCATAAGTCGTTTAGAGTTGTTTACATTAGATGGAGAAAAGCTTGATTTAACTGAGGCAAGACCCTATATGGCATATTATCCGGGACGTCTTATGCAATACTATGAGATGCATGATAAATATAAGGTGACATTAGAATTGATTTTTGTCAGCGGCAGAACCAATCTGGTACGTACACAGATTGAAAATTATCAAGATGAACCATTAAGATTAAATATTTTATGGAAAGGACGTGTGTTCTCGGAAAATAAAATGGATACAAAGTACTATCCTACCAATGCCACTTTTTCTGAAATTGATTGTGGTGTTCAGGTTTTGTTTACAGACTATACAGGTGCATGGTCAACAACTAAGGATACTAAATATACAATTCAACATAGTGAACCGGTTTTAACACAAATTGCAGGTGACAAACAAAGCTATGTATCAAAGGCTACAAATCCAATTATAATTAAGAAGGATAATCCATATACTACCTATACTTCGGAAAGTTATACCTTTACAAAAGAGGAAGCAGATCAAGAATCGGCGGTTTTGGAAGATTTATTAGTAAATCCGGAAAAAGCTTTTGCTGAGAACACTAATCGATGGCAAGGATATTTAGATAAAACATTTGCAAAAACGGATACCGTTGCAAAACCTTATAAAAATGTGGCAGTAAAGGCAATGGAAACTCTTATTACAAACTGGAGAAGTCCGGCAGGTTTAATGTTTAGACACAGCGGTCTTACTCCATCAATGTCTTATAAATGGTTTAATGGTGTATGGGCTTGGGATACATGGAAAAATGCCGCAGGCATTGCTCTTTTTGCTCCTGAACTTGCAAAAGATGGTATTCGTTGTATGTTTGATCATCAGATTAAACCAACTGATCCAGTCAGACCGCAAGATGCAGGTGCTGTTTTTGACTGTTTCAGCTATCAGGAAAGCAGTGCTAATTATAGAAACTCCAAACCTCCACTTTCGGCATGGAGTATATGGAAAGTTTATCAGCAATCGCAGGATAAGGAATTTCTCAAAGAGATGTATCCAAAGCTTACTGCATATCATAGTTGGTGGTATACAAACCGTGATACAAACCGAAATGGTGTGGCTGAGTATGGTGCAATGCTTGATGATATTCATTATCAAATAGATGAGAACAGGCAGATTAAAAGGGATAAAGATGGTAAACCACTTTTGAATGTAGAGGCAATCATCGAAGCTGCGGCATGGGAAAGTGGTATGGATAATGCAACACGCTTTGATCAGGAGGGTAGCGGTAAAGATGATATTGGCGTTATAGTCTTTGAAAATACAGATCAAAATGGGAAAATAATTGGATATTCCATTAATCAGGAATCTGTTGATTTGAATTCAATGCTTTATGCCGAAAAGGGATTTCTAAAATTGATTGCTCGGGAAATTGGAAAAACTGAAGATGTAAAAAAATATGAGAGCGAAGCAAAAGTGCTGGCTGATTATATTAATCAGAATATGTGGGATGAAAAGACCGGATTCTATTATGATTTACAGATTAATAAGGATGGTTCCAAAAAGAAGCTTTTGACTAATCGTGGCAAAGGAACCGAAGGCTGGATGCCGTTATGGGCAAAACTTGCACCCCAAAAACGTGCAGAAAAAGTTATGAAGAATATGATGGATGCAAGTAAATTTAATTTACGTGTCCCTATGCCGACTGCGTCTGCAGATAATCCAAAGTTCAGTCCATATCAATATTGGAGGGGACCTGTATGGTTAGATCAGGCATTGTATGGTATAGAAGCATTGCAAAATTACGGTTATGAGAGCGAAGCAAGAGAATTGGCTTATAAGCTCTTCGATGGTGCAGAAGGTTTATTGGCAGCTGGACCGATTCACGAAAATTATAATCCGGTGACAGGGGAAGGGTTGCATACCAAAAATTTTAGCTGGTCAGCAGCAGCATATTATATGCTCTATCAAAATGCACTGGTTGAGATGAACCCATCTACACAAACTGCCTTTCCATTCAGTAAATAAAAAAAGGGTGCTGTATGATTAATACAGCACCCTTTTTAAGATGTATCTCATTTGAAAATAAAGATTTTATTAAAAATTATGTTAGCCAAAACTCAAAAGAATAAAAGG
>JAHHTY010000090.1 GCA_020024325.1 Negativibacillus sp. | reverse complement strand
ATTCCAAATTGGAAACAAAATTCATTGATGTTCACTGCAAGTAAAATAGCGATATAGAAAATTCTCTTGATTTTACCTGCTGCAAAAGATTCGAGGTCTTTATATTACCGTTACAAAAATCGACGACCTCTTGTTATATCAGGTCGAAATTTTTGTACAGCATCAATTTTTGCTTAAATCAGAGGAAATGTTTTAGAAAAAAAGCTATCCGTTTTCGACTAAAATAAACACTAAAGATAAAAAGCAGATTTTAAAAAGGCACCGATTGCAGCGCTGTCCGCAGTCAAAAGACAGAAGAGCCATAATCTAAAAAACCAGCATATCTTACAGAAAAAATAAGGTATGCAAAAATACAAACCAAAAAGGAGTGTGCTAAAAAACACACTCCTCTTTGGTCTTCAATCTTCTAAATTTTTGTGGATTTGTCGTAAATGTTATACCCTGTTAGGGATTTTTGCAGATATGCAGCGGTGACGGACTGTGGCGATGACAACATTTCTTTCGGTGTTCCGCAAAAGATAATGTTTCCTCCTTCAGCACCGCCGCCAGGACCGACTTCCACCACATAGTCCGCAGCTTTGAGAACCTCTAGGTTATGTTCAATCAAAAAGACAGAGTTTCCTTCCGAAACAATGCTGTCAAACAGAGAGATAATTTCCTGTACATCCTGCAAATGCAGACCGTCGGTTGGTTCGTCTAAAATTAAAATCTGTCCTCGTTTGCCAAGATAGGAGGCCAGTTTCATACGCTGCAATTCACCGCCGGAAAGGGTGGAAAGGGACTGGTTGAGATGCAAGTAAAAAAGTCCCACATCAGCTAAAGGTTTCAGATTTTCGGCAATCTTTGTTCCCGCAAATCGTTCCATTGCCTGGCGGATGGTGAGGTCCATAACCTGAGCGATATTTAAACCATCCACCGTATATTTCAGCACTTCTTGAGAATATCGCAAACCTTCACAGGCCTCGCAAACCGTTTCAATGGAATCCATAAACGCCATTTCGGATACAATAACGCCCTTGCCTTGACAAACAGGGCAGGCACCGGCACCGTTAAATGAAAACAATCCTACTTTTTGTCCGCTTTGTTTTGCAAATAAACGGCGAATATCATCCGCAACCCCCAAATATGTTGCGGGAGTGGAACGCAGGCTGATGCCGATGTTTTTTTGACTGATTAGGGTGACTTCTTCGCTGCACTGTTTTGCAAAAGCTTCCATCAAAGAACTTTTGCCCGAACCTGCCACACCTGCAATGACGGTGAACAAACCCTTCGGCAGCTTAACGGATACATCCTTTAGATTGTGTAAATGAAGGTGCTCCAGCGAGAACCATTCTGTCGGTGTTCGCAGATTTTCTTTTAAACCTTTAGATTGACACAAAAGGCTGCCGGTTAGGGTGCTGCCCTTAACAAGTTGTTCAAAGCTGCCTTCAAACAAAACCTCTCCGCCCAACGAGCCTGCCCCCGGTCCCATGTCGATTATGTGGTCGGCAATTTCCATCATCTCTTTATGGTGCTCCACCATTAAAACGGTGTTGCCTCGGTCACGAAGACCGATAACCGCCTCGCTGAGCCGATGAATGTCGTGGCTGTGCAGTCCGACGCTCGGTTCATCCAGCACATACAGCAGGTCGGACAGGGAAGAGTTATTGTATTTAGCAATCTTACATCGCTGTGCCTCACCGCCGGAAAGGGAACCCATGGCACGGTCTAATGTCAGATAATCAAGACCGATATCAATGAGTGCCTGAATACGGTTTTTTAAAGAATTTACAATATCAACAGCAATCGCATCGGTGATGCTGTCCATCCAAGTTAAAATATCTTTTAAAGGTGAGGAGGTCACATCGGCAATATTTTTGCCGTTGATTTTACAGGAAAGGATGGTGGGATTTAATCGTGCACCGTGACATTCCGGGCAAATTCCCGTTGTAACCATGGGTTCCAGCAATCTGCGATGAACTTTTCCTTCATCCGAGTTGATGACACTGCGGTACATACGGTGAACAAGCCCTTCATATTTAGCGGTTTTGAACCAGTTTTTCGGCGGATCTTTCAGCTTCATCGGTTCAGCGTAAAGGAACAAATCCAATTCTTCCGGAGTATAATCTTTAATTTTTTTGTTAAGGTCAAACAGACCGCTGTTTGCATACAGTTCCCATCGCCATTGACCCGGCTCAAAGGCAACATAATGGATGACGCCTTCATCGTTTAAACATTTATCGAAATCCACAAGCTTGTGAACATCAAGATCGGTTACTTCACCGATGCCGTCGCATCGCAGGCATCTTCCTTGAGGATGATTAAAAGAAAAAGAATCGGAATATCCCACAAAAGGTTTGCCGATACGCGAGAAAAGAAGTCGCAGCAGGGAATAGGTATCGGTATAAGTGCCAACGGTGGAACGAACGTGGGGTGCGGGCTTTTTCTGGTCGATAACGATAGCGGTGGGAAGATTTTCAATCTGCCCCACATGAGGTCTGCCGTATTTTGGCAGATATCTTTGTGTAAAGCTTGGAAATGTGTCGTTTAACTCCCGACGGGATTGAGCTGCGATGGTATCCAGCACTAAAGAGCTTTTTCCCGAACCGGAAACGCCGGTGACCACGGTAATCTGATGCTTGGGAATTTCCACGGATATATGCTTTAGATTGTTTTGTGTTGCATCTATTACGCGGATGGTATCTTGTGCCATATATTTACTCCTTTTTGGGGCTAAAAACAATTAGCCCGCTTTTTGCATCGGTTAAAAATATAAAGACATCCTACAAAACTTCAAACAATTCTTCCTCGTTTTTTCTGATATCGTGTTTTGGGGATGGCTGACCCTCTTTGCCTTGGTCAGCATAGCCGATAGGGAAAAGTGCAATCAGTTCATAACCTGCCATCTGCGGGCAAAGCTGCTGCAATTTTGGAGCGTCAAAATAGCCGACCCATGTGGTGGCAAGACCCAAATCGGCAATTTCCATCATCATGTGGGTTGCTGCAATGGAAGCATCCACCTCGGCAAAGTTTCTGTTATCAAATTTTCTTACCCATGCGTTTTCGTTTTTGTATCCGATAACCAAAAAGGTTTGCGCACCGAAGGTGTAGCTTGTAACCTGATGAATCTTTTCTTTCGAGCTTTCGGATTCCATTGCCCAGATTTTAAACGGCTGAGTGTTGACAGCGGTTGGAGCGACAATCGCTGCTTTAACAATTTTATCCAGCAGTTCCTTTTCTACTTTTCGGCTAGAAAATTTGCGGCAGGAATATCTCTTTTTTGCTAAATCTAAAAATTCCATTTTGTCATCTCCTAAAAATGTTTATGATGCAGATATATTGATACCTGCTGTTTTTTCGTTTGTTTCTTTGGAAAAATCTTTGTTGACAATGTAAATACCGACACATACCAAAATTAAAGAAATCAGCCCCTGTACAGTGAATGCCTGATTTTGCTCTTTCAGCAGTACCGCACTTAAAATAACACCGAAAACAGGATTCATAAATCCGTAAACGGCAACCTTGCTTACAGGGTTATATTTCAGAAGAATTCCCCACAAAGAATAAGCCACAGCCGAAATCAGTGCCATATAAACCAGCAGCATGGTTGAACGAAGGGTAAAGCCGTGAAGCCGACCGCCCATCGCAAGAGCAACTATCGACATGATGATGCCGCCCAAAGTGAATTGGTATCCGCTGAGGGTGACGGGATTTTCAAGCTGAGCATATTTTTTAATCAAAACCGAAGAAAATGCATAAGAAAGGGTTGAGAGAAAGATGAAACCCTCTCCCAGCAAAGTAACCGAACCGCTGATTCCGGTTCCGTTGAGGTTGATTAAAACAACACCCGCAAATCCCAAAAGACAGCCGACGATTTTTCCCATGCCCAGCTTTTCATAGTGAAAAAGCAGAGCGGAAATTAAAATAGATAAAAATACGTTGGAGGCCTCGACAATAGAAGCTTTTACCCCCGAAGTGTTTGCAAGACCGATATAAAACAGCAGATACTGAATGACAGTCTGTGCAAGACACAGCTTGATTACCATTCCCCAAGAGGTTTTTTGAGGAAAAAGAGGCTTTTTGCTCAAAAAGCTGCCGATGGCAACAGCCAGGATGCCGGCAAGAGTAAAGCGGGCTCCGGCAAATAAAATTTGAGAAGCGATATCTTCGGCGGAAATATGGAACAGCTCATAGCCTATTTTCACACAGGGAAATGCACTGCCCCATAAAAAGCAGCATACCATCGCAAGCAGGGCGATAACCCAGCCTTTTTGCAAAAAAGTTTCTTTGTTTTTCATAATGTAAAATGACACCTCTTAATATTTGTAATCGCACTTTTCGCACTGCTTCATAGGGGTAGGCCACGAATCTTTGTGAAACGCTTTCGACCACTCACAGATGCTTTGTAAAATGGGAATCACAGACCTTCCTTTTTCGGTCAAACTGTACTCCACCCTCGGTGGAATTTCATTGTAAGATTTACGCTCTATCATTTGGTTTGCAATCAAAGATTTTAAAGTAGAAGACAAAACCGTATCGGTAATGTTGGTCATCTCTTTTCGGATTTCGCCATATCGCAGGGTTCCCATCTCAGCTAAAACACAAAGTAC
>JAHHTY010000009.1 GCA_020024325.1 Negativibacillus sp. | reverse complement strand
AAAAGGTTGTACCTCTTAAAAACGTTATTTTAAAAGAAGCTAAAATTATTCAGCAATCTTGGTAACAACGCCGGAACCTACGGTTCTACCACCCTCACGGATAGCGAAACGCAGACCTTCTTCGATAGCGATAGGAGTGATCAGTTCAACGTCCATCTCTACGTTATCGCCAGGCATGCACATTTCAACGCCTTCTGGCAGTTTGATAACGCCAGTAACGTCAGTTGTTCTGAAGAAGAACTGAGGTCTGTAGTTGTTGAAGAATGGAGTATGACGGCCACCTTCATCTTTTTTCAGAACGTAAACCTGACCATGGAATCTGGTGTGTGGATGGATGGAACCTGGTTTACACAGAACCTGACCACGTTTGATGTCAGTTCTCTGAACACCACGGAGCAGAGCACCGATGTTGTCACCAGCCTCAGCGTAGTCCAGAAGTTTTCTGAACATTTCGATACCGGTTACAACTGTCTTCATTTTTTCTTCCTGAAGACCTACAACTTCGATTTCGTCAGACAGTTTCAGAACGCCTCTTTCAACTCTACCGGTAGCAACAGTACCACGACCGGTGATGGTGAAGATATCTTCAACTGGCATCAGGAATGGCAGATCCTGTTTTCTTTCTGGAGTTGGGATGTATTCGTCAACTCTTGCCATCAGCTCGTAGATTGGAGCGTAAGCTGGGTCTGCTGGATCGTTTGGTGCTTCCAGAGCTTTCAGAGCAGAACCGCAAACGATTGGTGTGTCATCGCCTGGGAATTCGTACTCGTTGAGCAGGTCACGGATTTCCATTTCTACCAGTTCAAGCAGTTCTGGGTCGTCAACCTGGTCAGCTTTGTTCATGAATACTACGATGTAAGGAACGCCTACCTGACGGGAGAGCAGGATGTGCTCACGAGTCTGTGGCATTGGGCCGTCTGCAGCGGAAACAACGAGGATAGCGCCGTCCATCTGAGCAGCACCAGTGATCATGTTCTTAACGTAGTCAGCATGTCCTGGGCAGTCAACGTGAGCGTAGTGTCTGTTATCAGTTTCATACTCTACGTGAGAAGTATTGATTGTGATACCACGTTCTCTTTCTTCTGGAGCTTTATCGATGTTAGCGTAATCTTCAAATTTAGCCTGACCTTTGAGGGACAGAGCTTTTGTGATAGCAGCAGTCAGAGTTGTTTTACCGTGGTCAACGTGACCGATAGTACCGATGTTAACGTGTGGCTTGCTTCTTTCAAATTTAGCTTTTGCCATGGTTATTTCCTCCCTTTATATACGGGAGATTCCCAACACAAATCAGGAATCTTTTCCCGTAATCGTATTTGTATATGTTACAATTCGTATTGTAACAATTTATAGTTGAAAAATCAAGGGTAATCCTGTAAAAAAGCAGAATTATTCCCTTAAAACCGCATAAAAGAGCTTATTTTTGAAGAACCTTAGGATTATTCGCCTTTTGTTCTTGCAGAAATAATCTTTTCAGCAATGCTCTTTGGAACTTCTACATAGTGAGAAGGTTCCATGGTGTACTGACCACGACCCTGTGTCTTAGAACGCAGGTCGGTAGCGTAACCGAACATTTCAGACAGCGGAACATAAGAGTTTACCTGCTGTACGCCGTGTCTTGCTTCCATACCCTGGATCTGACCACGACGAGAGTTCAAGTCACCGATAACATCGCCCAGATAGTCATCCGGAGTGATAACGGTTACTTTCATGATAGGCTCAAGCAGTACAGCGTCGCCTTTTCTCATAGCTTCTTTGAATGCCATAGAACCAGCAATCTTAAATGCCATTTCAGAAGAGTCAACCTCATGGTAAGAACCATCGTACAGCTCAACTTTAACGTCAACTACTGGGTATGCTGCAAGGATACCAGCCTGCATTGCACCCTGGATACCTGCATCAACAGCCGGAATGTATTCTTTTGGAATAGCACCGCCGACAACAGCGTTAACAAACTCGTAGCCCTTGCCGGACTCGTTTGGTGTAACTCTGATCTTAACGTGACCGTACTGACCTTTACCACCAGACTGACGAGCATATTTCATATCAATGTCTGCAGGTTTTCTCATGGTTTCTTTGTAAGCTACCTGAGGTTTACCTACGTTAGCTTCTACTTTGAACTCACGCAGCAGACGGTCAACGATGATTTCCAGATGGAGCTCACCCATACCAGCGATGATGGTCTGACCGGTTTCTTCGTCTGTGTAAGTTTTGAAGGTTGGGTCTTCCTCTGCCAGTTTAGCCAGAGCAATACCCATTTTTTCCTGACCAGCTTTGGTCTTAGGCTCGATTGCTACACGGATAACCGGTTCTGGGAATTCCATAGACTCCAGAATGATTGGAGATTTTGGATCACAAAGAGTATCACCGGTAGTAACTTTCTTTACACCAACAGCAGCAGCGATATCACCTGCGTAGCAAGCTTCGATATCTTTTCTGTGGTTAGCGTGCATCTGAAGGATACGACCGATTCTTTCGGTGTGACCTTTTGTTGCGTTGAGAACAGTGTCACCGGTATTAACAACACCGGAATATACACGGAAGAAGCAGAGCTTACCAACGAATGGGTCAGTTGCAATCTTGAATGCAAGAGCTGCAAATGGAGCATCGTCAGAAGATGGTCTTTCTTCTTCTTCGTCACTGTCAAGGCTTACACCTTTGATGTTAGGTACATCGGTTGGTGCAGGCATATAATCAACGATAGCATCCAGAAGTTTCTGAACACCTTTATTTTTATAAGAAGTACCGCAGCAAACCGGAACCATTCTATTAGCCAGAGTATCAACACGGATTGCGTGTTTAATCTCTTCGATAGTCAATTCCTCACCGTTGAAGTATTTCTCCATCAGCTCTTCGTCCTGTTCACAGATAGACTCAAGCAGTTTGGTACGATATTCTTCAGCTTTTTCTTTCATGTTGTCAGGAATTTCAACAACAGAAATATCCTTGCCCATATCATCGTTATAAATGTATGCTTTCATTTCTACAAGGTCAATCAGACCCTCGAAGAATGCCTCAGCACCAATTGGAAGCTGAATTGGAACAGCATTACATTTCAGACGGTCATGGATCATGTCCAGAACATTGTAGAAGTCTGCACCCATGATATCCATCTTGTTAACGTAAATCATTCTTGGAACACGGTATTTATCAGCCTGGCGCCATACAGTCTCAGACTGTGGCTCTACTCCACCTTTTGCACACATTACTGTTACAGAACCATCGAGAACTCGCAGGGAACGCTCTACCTCTACTGTAAAGTCAACGTGTCCAGGAGTATCGATGATGTTGATACGGTGACCCTGCCAGTAACAGGTTGTAGCAGCGGAAGTAATTGTAATACCTCTTTCCTGCTCCTGTACCATCCAGTCCATCGTTGCGCTACCATCATGAGTTTCACCAATTTTATGGTTAATACCGGTATAGTAAAGAATACGCTCAGTGGTAGTGGTTTTACCAGCATCGATGTGCGCCATTATGCCGATGTTACGAGTCAATGCTAATGAAACGTCTCTTGGCATATTGTCCTCCTTCGCAATCTTATAATCATATTCGAGTAACAAAAAACCAGAATCAGCCAAGACAGCGGTGCCCAACATTCAGGCACTGCTGTCTTAAATCTGTCCTGATTAGAATCTGTAATGTGCAAAAGCTTTGTTTGCTTCAGCCATTTTGTGAGTATCCTCACGTTTTTTAACTGCTCCACCGGTACCATTGATTGCATCAATGATTTCACCAGCCAGACGCTCTTTCATTGTTTTTTCGGAACGAGCTCTGGAGTAGTTTGTCAGCCATCTCAGACCCAGAGTCTGTCTTCTTGCTGGACGAACTTCCATTGGAACCTGGTAAGTAGCACCACCGATACGGCGTGCTTTAACTTCCAGAACTGGCATGATGTTTTCCAGAGCTTCTTTGAAAGCTTCCAGAGCATCTTTACCTGTTTTTTCGGTTACGATTTCGAATGCACCGTAGACGATCTTCTGGGCAACACCCTTTTTACCGTCATACATGATATTGTTGATCAAACGTGTTACCAGCTTAGAATTGTACATTGGATCTGCCAGAACATCACGTTTAGCGATTTGACCTCTTCTTGGCACTTCGCTTCCCTCCTTCACAGTCTGAATTCATAGGTACTCGAAAGTGACAAAACTCCCGTTAGCCAATGTGAAAGTCTTCTATGATGCCAATTGCAGGTATTCCCTGCGTTTAGCTATATAAAAGCTCACATGAGCATGTGTTTTCAAAATTAAATGGAGTCTTATTACTTCTTCTTTGGACGTTTTGCACCGTATTTGGAACGGCTCTGCATTCTGTTTGCTACACCCTGTGTATCGAGTGTACCGCGGATAATGTGGTAACGAACACCAGGGAGGTCCTTTACACGGCCGCCACGGATCAGAACAACGGAGTGTTCCTGAAGGTTGTGACCGATACCTGGAATGTAAGCAGTTGCTTCAATTCCGTTGGAAAGTCTTACTCTGGCAACTTTACGCAGCGCGGAGTTTGGTTTCTTTGGTGTCTGGGTTCTGATTGCAGTACATACACCACGTTTCTGTGGAGAATTCTGGTCGATAGCTTCTCTCTTCAGGGAGTTCCATCCTTTCAGAAGAGCTGGAGCTGTGGACTTTTTCTCAACAGTCTCTCTGCCTTTACGAACTAATTGGTTAAAGGTTGGCATATTGCACCTCCTTGCTAAAGTTTATAAAATTCTTTTGTTAGGGTCAAGCCCTACCAATTAAATATTTTATCATTCAATCCCTTTGTTGTCAACAATTTTACGATCGACGTTTACACCAATTTTCCCTTGTTTTTCGCCCTTGTAATTGGACAAGACGAAATAAATCCCTTATTCAGGATGCCCTAAGATACATTTTTTATGCCACAGCCACCTATTATTTCGTTATAGGCAGCTATGGCATCTGCATTACAGTTCGGTATTTGCTGTATCCGGGTTAGGTTTTTGACCATCTTTTACCACAAGCATATCCTGATACCCACTCTTTTGCAGCCATGATTCAAAGGTCTTTGGCTTTTGGTTTGGACAATACATGAAAAGCTGACTTTCATAAATCTCAAAAACATATCCTTTTCCAAGCATCAGTTTTTTTAATGACTCATCTTTTTCTAAGGCTGTTTTTGCCTTGTCCAATTCTTTTGCAGAATACTTGCAGATTTGATAGCTGATATCCACTTTGGCATCAAAGTCCTTACGAGTGTCATAAAACTGGTTTTTTAAATTTTCTATCTTCTCTATATATTTTGCACTTGGAACCCCTATTTCTAATCCTTCTATCGAGGTTTCAGAAAGCTAAGTATACTGACTTTTCTGCAAGTTTTTTAGAAGATATTTCTTCAGCTCTGTCTGATGTTTCATCTTCTCTTGATTCAGCTTTGATTCCTGCTGCCGATGAAGCTCATCCACTTTTTCATTTATAAATAAACGCTGCTCTTCTGTTAAAGAGCGATACCATTTTTCCATCTTTTCGAGTTCTTCCTGATTTTTTCTGAATTGCTCCTGCGACACTTCAGTTGGTTCATTGGGTGCTTCTTCTAATAAAGCAATATCAGGATTCGGCTTTACCGATTTATCTGCTGACGGGATGATTTTTGCGGCACTCACCGCTAAAATCATTGCTAATAAAAATGACCATATTTTTTTCTGCTTCACTTTTATTCCTCCTTTTTTCGCTTTTGATGCCTGTTTTCTCTTTTACTACTTTTATAATATATGGTAAAAAGACGCGCTGTCAACATAGATTTCATATTTTCATCACAATATACAGCCTCTTATTTTCTTTTTCTCTGATTTACCCAAGATACAAAAAGGCACATTGGAAAAATCCAATGTGCCTTAAAAGCAGTGATTCTATTTATTACAAAATAACGCTTTCTTCTGTATTCTCTTCCGGAGCTTCCACAATTGCATCGCTAACATTTTTGTCAGCAGCTTGCTGTACAGCTTCTTCCTCTTCCTGTTCGATATACTCGATGATACCGGTACCGGCTGGGATGAGTTTACCGATGATAACGTTTTCTTTCAGACCACTGAGTGGGTCAACCTTGCCCTTGATAGCAGCTTCGGTCAGGACACGAGTTGTTTCCTGGAAGGAAGCAGCAGACATGAAGGAGTCGGTTGCCAAAGATGCTTTGGTAATACCCATGAGAACTGCATGAGCGGTAGCAGGCTGACGATGAATGCCATCCTGTGCCTCCAATGCAAGCAATTCTTCATTTGCTTCACGCATTTCAGACTTGTCAATCAAAGAACCGGTGATGAGCTTGGTGTCGCCACCATCATCAACTCGAACTTTTCTCATCATCTGACGAACGATAACCTCAATGTGCTTATCGTTGATATCTACACCCTGTGTGCGGTATACACGCTGTACCTCTTTAATCAGGTAGTCCTGAACTGCCAGCTCACCGCTTACTGCAAGAACCTCACCCGGTTCAACAGAACCTTCGGTAATCAGCTGACCTTTTTCAACAAACTGACCCTCTTCAACAATAATCTTATAGTCGAACGGTACAATTTTGGTGAACACCTCACCATCAGGGCTGGTGATATTAACAGTGTTTGCACCCTTGTTATCCAGACGGAAGTTTACAATACCGGAAACATGGCTGATGATTGCTGCGTTCTTTGGTTTTCTTGCCTCAAACAGCTCTTCAACCCTTGGAAGACCCTGTGTAATATCGCTTGCAGAAGCAACACCACCGGTATGGAAGGTACGCATGGTCAACTGGGTACCAGGCTCACCGATGGACTGTGCGGAAATAACACCAACAGCTTCACCGATACCAACCGGCTGACCGTTTGCAAGGTTTGCACCGTAACATTTAGCACAAACGCCCTTCTTAGCCTGACAATTCAGGATAGAACGAATCTTAACCTGAGTGATGCCTGCATCAACAATCTTCTGAGCGGTTTTCTCGTCAATCATCTTTTCACGGGTAGCCAGAACTTCACCGGTCTGTGGGTGAACCACGTCATCTGCAAGGTAACGTCCTGTCAAACGTTCTGCCAGTCCTTCGATAATACGTCCGCTATCCTCAATATCATAAACCATGATACCTTCATGGGTTCCACAATCGTCGCTGCGAATAATAACATCCTGAGAAACGTCAACCAATCGACGGGTCAAGTAACCAGAGTCAGCAGTACGAAGAGCGGTATCTGCCAGACCTTTACGAGCACCTCGGGAGGACTGGAAGTATTCCAAAATGTTCAGACCTTCACGGTAGTTAGATTTAATAGGAATTTCGATCGCTTTACCGGATGTGTTTGCAATCAGACCACGCATACCTGCCAGCTGTCTAATCTGTTCCATAGAGCCTCGAGCACCGGAATCTGCGAACATATAAATTGGGTTACGTTCACCAAAAGTGCTGGAAAGTTCTTTCTTAACCATATCGGTGGTTTCGTTCCAAACCTTAATAACACGGTCGTAACGTACATCATCGGAGATCAGACCACGGTCATACTGACGTTTAATCTGTGCAACCTTTTCGTCAGCCTGAGCAATCAGTTCCTGTTTGTTTTCAGGAATCAATGCATCTCGTACAGCAACGGTCAAACCGCTTCGGGTAGAGTATTTGAATCCCTGATTTTTAATGCGGTCCAGAACCTCAGAAGTTCTGACAGTACCACAAGCGCGAATACATTTATCGATAATTTTGCCAAGTTCTTTCTTTCTAACGAGGAAAGAAACTTCCAAATCAAATTGTTTTTCGGAATCGGTTCTATCCACAAAGCCCAAATCCTGTGGAATTGGGTCATTGAAGATGATACGTCCAACAGTAGCGTCAATGATACGGCTGATGGTTTTACCGTTGATTTCTTTGGATACACGAACCTTAATTGGTGCGTGCAGACCAACAACACCGGTATCGTAAGCCATCTTTGCCTCATCAAAGTTGCGGAACACTTTGCCTGCACCCGGCTCATCCTCACGAACCATGGTCAGGTAGTAGGAACCAAGGATCATATCCTGTGTTGGGATTGTAACAGGACGACCATCGGATGGTTTAAGCAGGTTTCCTGCTGCCAGCATCAAGAAGCGTGCTTCAGCCTGAGCTTCTGCGGACAGTGGAAGATGGATAGCCATCTGGTCACCGTCAAAGTCCGCATTAAATGCAGTACATACCAGAGGATGCAGACGGATTGCACGGCCTTCAACCAGAATCGGTTCAAATGCCTGAATACCCAGACGGTGCAGTGTAGGTGCACGGTTCAGCAGAACCGGGTGGTTCTTAATAACAACTTCCAGTGCATCCCAAACTTCTTTCATCGAAGCTCTGTCTACCATCTTACGAGCATTTTTAATGTTGGTTGCAATTTCCTGGTCAACCAGACGCTTCATAACGAATGGTTTAAACAGTTCAAGAGCCATTTCTTTTGGCAGACCGCACTGATACATCTTCAGATCCGGACCAACAACGATAACCGAACGTCCAGAGTAGTCAACACGTTTACCAAGCAAGTTTTGACGGAAACGACCCTGTTTACCTTTGAGCATATCAGACAGGGATTTCAGCGGTCTGTTGTTTGGACCGGTAACCGGTCTGCCATGACGACCGTTGTCGATCAGAGCATCCACAGATTCCTGCAGCATTCTTTTTTCGTTGCGAACGATGATGTCCGGAGCACCCAACTCAATCAGCTTTTTAAGACGGTTGTTACGGTTGATTACTCGACGGTACAAATCATTCAGGTCGCTGGTAGCAAAACGTCCGCCATCCAGCTGCACCATCGGACGAATATCCGGTGGGATAACCGGTACTGCGTCCATAATCATCCAAGAAGGCTGGTTGCCGCTGAGGCGGAATGCCTCAACAACTTCCAGACGTTTTAAAATTCTTGCTCTCTTCTGACCAATCGGCAGTGTTTCCAGCTCATCTTTCAGCTCTTTAGAAAGCTGTTCCAAATCCAAATCTTCCAGCAGGGTTTTGATTGCCTCTGCGCCCATACCTGCCTGGAACTCGTCTTCATATGCTTCACGCATATCACGATATTCTTTTTCGGAAAGAAGAGTGTATTTTTTCAGATTGGTTGTACCCGGATCGGTTACAATATAAGAAGCAAAGTACAATACTTTTTCCAGAAGTCTTGGGGACATATTGAGCAAAAGTCCCATTCTGGAAGAAGTTCCTTTAAAGTACCAAATATGAGAAACCGGAGCAGCCAGTTCAATGTGACCCATTCTTTCACGACGAACTTTGGACTTTGTTACCTCAACACCACAGCGTTCACAAATTTTGCCTTTGTAACGCAGACGTTTGTATTTACCACAGTAACATTCCCAATCTTTGGTAGGGCCAAAGATTCGTTCACAGAACAGACCGTCACGTTCTGGTTTCAGGGTACGATAGTTGATGGTTTCAGGTTTTTTTACTTCACCATAAGACCATTCCCTGATTTTTTCCGGAGAAGCCAAGCCGATTTTAATAGACTCGAATACATTAAATTCCATTTACGACCCCTTCTTCCTTAATTACATATTATCATCACTGTCATCAATGCCAAAATCGGAGAATTCATCCAGCAGACCGCCGAAATCGTCATCATCCTGCATATCAGGATGCTCCATTGCAAAGCTATCCTCAAATTCAGAATCCACTGCAACGGTTTCGCTTTCAAACTTGGTACCGTCATCCTCTTCCTGATAATGTTCGTTACCGTTAAAGCCCATATCGTCATCCAGATCCTGTTTAAGATCAATCTCTTCGTTGTTTTTATCCAGTACCTTAACATCCAGCGACAGTGACTGCAGCTCTTTGATCAGTACCTTAAAGGATTCAGGAATACCCGGTTTTGGAACATTCTTACCTTTTACGATAGCCTCGAAGGTCTTAACACGTCCGATAACGTCATCCGACTTAACAGTAAGAATTTCCTGCAGAGTATAAGCAGCACCATAAGCTTCCAGTGCCCAAACCTCCATCTCACCGAAACGCTGACCACCAAACTGAGCTTTACCACCCAGAGGCTGCTGTGTTACCAGCGAGTATGGACCGGTCGAACGAGCATGGATCTTATCATCTACCAGATGATGCAGCTTGAGGTAATACATATAACCAACGGTTACCGGGTTATCAAATGGCTCACCTGTACGTCCGTCATAAACGGTTGTCTTACCATCGCCGCGAAGACCTGCCATTTCCAGACATTCTTTAATATCATTTTCGTTTGCACCATCAAATACAGGGGTCATAATCTTCCAGCCAAGTTCGGCAGCTGCACGTCCGAGATGGACTTCCAGCACCTGTCCGATATTCATACGGGAAGGTACGCCCAATGGGTTCAGAACAATATCCAGCGGACGTCCGTCTGCCAAGAATGGCATATCTTCCTGAGGAAGAATTCTGGAAACAACACCCTTATTTCCGTGACGACCTGCCATCTTATCGCCGACAGAAATCTTACGTTTCTGTGCAATGTAGCAGCGAACTACCATATTAACACCAGGAGAGAGCTCGTCAGAGTTTTCTCTGGTAAATACTTTTACATCAACGATGATACCATATTCACCGTGCGGAACGCGCAGGGAGGTATCACGGACTTCTCTTGCTTTTTCACCGAAGATTGCACGCAGCAGTCTTTCCTCTGCGTTCAATTCTGTTTCACCCTTCGGAGTTACCTTGCCGACCAGAATATCACCGGAGTGAACCTCTGCACCGACACGGATAATGCCTCGCTCGTCCAGTTCTCTCAGAGCATCCTCACCGACGTTTGGAATATCTCTGGTAATTTCTTCTGGTCCAAGCTTTGTATCACGAGCTTCAATCTCATGTTCTTCGATATGAATGGAGGTGTAAACGTCATCACGAACCATTCTTTCGTTCAGCAATACAGCGTCCTCGTAGTTGTAACCTTCCCAGGTCATAAAGCCGATCAGAGCGTTTTTACCCAGAGAGATTTCACCGTTGCAGGTTGCAGGACCATCAGCCAGAACCTGTCCTACGCTGACTCTTTCGCCTGCGCTAACGATTGGACGCTGGTTGAAGCAAGTACCCTGGTTAGAACGCAGGAATTTGATGACGTGGAAGGTTTTCAGCTCACCATCATCGGTTCTTACAACAACCTTGTTTGCATCTACGCGGTCAACTACACCGTTTACATCAGAAACAACGCACACGCCGGAGTCAACAGCAGCCTTATACTCCATACCGGTACCAACGATTGGATTTTCGGTCTTGAGAAGCGGAACTGCCTGACGCTGCATGTTTGCACCCATCAAAGCTCGGTTTGTATCGTCGTTTTCAAGGAATGGGATCATTGCAGTTGCAACAGAAACTACCATCTTTGGAGATACGTCCATGTAGTCTACCTGTTCGCGTTCAACAATCTTAACCATATCGCGGTGACGAACCGAAACCATCTTATTTGCAAAGGTGTTTTCTTCTGTCAGCGGTTCGTTTGCCTGAGCAACGATGAACTCGTCCTCACGGTCAGCAGTCATATATTCTACTTCATCCAAAACTTTACCGGTTTCTTTATCTACACGACGGTAAGGAGCCTCGATGAAGCCATATTTGTTAATTCTTGCAAAGGTAGCCAAATAGGAAATCAAACCGATGTTAGGACCTTCCGGGGTTTCTACCGGACACATTCTTCCATAATGGCTGTAATGTACGTCACGAACCTCGAAACCTGCACGATCTCGGGAAAGACCGCCAGGACCCAGCGCGGACAGACGTCTTTTATGGGTAAGCTCTGCCAGAGGGTTATTCTGGTCCATAAACTGAGACAATGGAGAAGAACCAAAGAACTCTTTGATTGCTGCAACAACAGGACGAATGTTGATCAATGCCTGTGGAGTGATAACTTCCATATCCTGTGCCTGAGTGGTCATTCTTTCACGAATAACACGTTCCATTCTGGAGAAACCGATTCTAAACTGGTTCTGAAGCAGTTCACCGACAGAACGGATTCTTCTGTTGCCCAGATGGTCAATATCATCGGTAGAACCGACACCATTTCCCAAACAGCAGATGTAGTTGATTGTTGCAAAAATATCATCTTTAATGATGTGTTTTGGAATCAGATCATCTACTCTTTCTTTAATCATCTGGCGCAGCTCTTCATCGGAATTGCAGCTGTCCAAAATCTCACAAAGAACAGAGAAACGTACTTTTTCGTTTACGTCAATTGCTTCCAGTTCTTCTTGGGTATAACAGGAAATGTAGTCCAGAATATCTACCATACCGTTGGAGATAACCTTAACAATTCGGTCAGTACCTTTCAGGAATACGGTATCAACGCCTGCACGTTCAATTTCTTCTGCTTTTGCACGGGTCAGTACTTCATCCGGTTCTGCCATTACTTCGCCTGTACGGCTATTGATAATCGGCTCAGCAACAACATGACCGTTAATTCTGGAAGCAATACCCAATTTTTTATTATATTTATAACGTCCAACTCTGGACAGATCATATCTTCTTGCATCAAAGAAAAGGGAATTGATATGAGACTGTGCACTGTCAACTGTTGGTGGTTCACCTGGACGCAGCTTTCTGTAAACTTCCAGCAATGCTTCTTCTGTATTGTTGGTGCTGTCTTTTTCAATGGTTGCCACGATTCTTGGGTCATCACCGAAGAAATCCAAAATCTGTGCATCACTGGAAAGTCCCAATGCACGGATAAAGGTGGTAACAGGCAGCTTTCTGTTTTTATCAATACGAACATAAAATACATCGTTGGAATCGGTTTCATACTCCAGCCAAGCACCACGGTTTGGAATTACAGTGGTGGAGAAAAGCTCTTTACCTGCTTTATCTCGGGAAACACCGTAATATACACCCGGAGAACGGACCAGCTGAGAAACGATAACACGTTCTGCACCATTGATAATAAATGTACCGCTTGGTGTCATCACCGGAAAATCGCCCATGAAGATATCCTGCTCTTTTACCTCGCCTGTTTCTTTGTTCAGCAGGCTGGCACGCACTCTCAAAGGAGCTGCATAGGTAGCATCGCGCTCTTTGCACTCTTCGATGGTGTATTTTGGGGTTTCGTCAAGACGGTAGTCGATAAAGTCAAGAACCAGATTGCCCTGATAGTCTGAAATTTCGGAAATATCCTTAAATACTTCCTTCAATCCCTCCTCAAGAAACCATTTGTAGGAGTTTTTCTGCACTTCAATCAGGTTTGGCATTTCCAAAACCTCATTAATCCGAGAAAAGCTCATTCGAACATTTTTACCCAGATGTACCGGCTTAACATTCACCATAGGCTTATCCACTCCATTCCGCATATTTTAACAATTGTTTATTGTGTACAACTTTTATTCTTCAGAATTCAATATTTTGCAAAAAGGTATTGAATTCTTTTATCTTCTATGCTACAATATATTTAGTTAAATACATAAATAGCCATTTTGATACATTATAATATTATATGCTATTTTACGCTTAAAGTCAATCTTTCAAATACCGTTGATGCAGAAGAAAAACTCCGATTTTTTAATCGGAGTTTTGTTTATATATGCCAAAATTATATCTTTTACGGTATTTATCCCCTTGTTTATCGTCTTCGCTCAAAGCTGTGGTATCTTGTTCCCTGGAAAGTAAGGCTTCCCTTATCACCTTCAACCAACTGACCATATTCCCTTCCCGAAACGTTAAATTCCATACGGTCACCGCTTTGTACCTCAAAGGTGATATAGTAGTTTGAGATAATTGCGATGTTATCTGCTCCATTACCATTATTATGGTGATGATGAGAGTGACTCTCCCTTTTTCCTACCAGCGTTGCATCCACTGTTAAAACCGGTGATTGATTATTTTTGTTCCATTCTGAAGCACCCCTGATTGCTGTTGCAATAAACATACCGATTACAAACACAAAGATGATGATAAAAAATACCGGAAACAAGCTGTCTATAATCCCAAACATTCCAAATCCCATTGCAACACCTCCTTATTTCGTCATTGTAGCATATTAAATAAAGAATAACAAGGTGTTTTGCTACACCCCATTTACAAAATTTTTCATAACTTATATTAAAAACAAAAGGCTTCCGATAGTATATCGGAAGCCTTTTTATGTAGACAAAAATTAGTCCAATTTTGCAGTCAGGAACTCATAGAAACCACGGTGTGTTTCATACAGGTCAACCTTAGAAATAATCTCCATTGGAGCGTGCATACACAGAACCGGAACACCGATGTCAATGGTGTCAACATCCAGCTCAGAGATAAACTTAGCAACGGTACCGCCGCCGCCTTGGTCAACTTTACCCAGTTCACCAAACTGCCATACAACGTCTGCATTATCAAGGATAGCGCAAACTTTGCTGGTAAATTTAGCATTACAGTCGTTGGTGCCGCCTTTACCGCCGGAACCGGTGTATTTAACAACACATACGCCGTAGTTGAGGAAAGAGGAGTTCTGTTTCTCATAAGCGTCTGCAAATGCAGGGTCAAATGCTGCACTTACGTCAGCAGACAGACATTTTGAATTGGAAAGAACGCGTCTTACCGGAACACCAAATGGTTCTGCCAGGTCAGCCAGAAAGTACTCCAGGAATCTGGAATGCATACCGGTATTACCGTCGGAACCAACTTCTTCTTTATCAGCGAAGATAACAACAGAGGTCCATTCTGGATTGGTGTTTGCAATTTCAGCAGTCATCTCTGTGTAAGAGCAAACACGGTCGTCATGACCATAAGCACCGATCATGCTTCTGTCAAGACCAAGATCTCTTGCTTTGAGAGCCGGAACAACACTCAGTTCAGCGCCCAAGAAATCTCTTTCGGTGATGCCGTATTTCTCATTGAAAATCTTCATCAGGTTCAGTTTTACTTTTTCAGAAGCTTTTTCATCTTTAAACTGTCTGGAGCCGATGAGAATATTCATGGATTCGCCTTTGAAAGCCTCGCCCAAAGTCTGCTGTCTTTGAGTAGAAGCCAGATGTGGCAGCAGGTCAGTTACACAGAAAATCGGATCTGATTCGTCTTCGCCGATAGTGATTGTAACAACAGAGCCGTCTTTTTTATAAACGTCACCATGCAGAGCCAGAGGAATGGTTGGCCACTGATATTTTTTGATACCACCATAGTAATGTGGTCTGAGGTAGCCCAGTTCAGATTCTTCAAACAGTGGGCTTGGTTTAAGGTCCAGTCTTGGGGAATCAACATGAGCTGCCAAGATCTTAACGCCCTTTTCAATTGGACGGGTACCCATAGTACCGAAAATCAAAGATTTACCGCGATTGTTGTAGTAGAATCTTTCACCTGGCTGATATTTTTTACCCGGCTGGAATTCCTCGTAACCGTTTTCTTTAAGCTGTCTGATTGCTTCTCTGACTGCTTCCATCTCGATTTTGGCTGCGTCCATATATTTTTTGTAGCCTTCAGCATAGTCGTATGCTTTATCGATTTCTTCATCAGACAGACGTGTAGTACCATTAACCATTTTCAGCATCAGTTCTTCCTGGAGCTGTTCGCCTTTGGATTTTTCCATATCATTCATCCTCCCGATTAAAGAATTTTTATTCTGCTCTAAAACAAAAACAGAATTTTTATCTATACCGTTAACAAGCGGTTAGAAACTATTTTGTTTATGAATAAAGTCGCTTATAAATTTCCTTTGCTTCAGCAACTTTATTATAATACCATTCTGTATCAGAATAGGGTATTTTGTCAAGTGTTTTTCCATCTTTTGAGTAGGCTTTCTTTGATAGCCATGAATTAACATTTCCCATCCCGGCATGATAAGAACAAATTGCAACCTTTTCATTTCCGGTTTCGTCCAACAAAAGGCGCAGCATATAGGTCCCGTACTGAATAGCAACCTGTGGTTCAAAAATATCTTCATAGGAAACCGAACTGTTATCCCCCATACGATACTTTACCCAGTCAAAAGAATCTTTTGTCATCTGCATAAGTCCTCTTGCATCTGCATGAGAAACGGCAGTCGGATCAAAATTACTTTCAATGCGTGTCACAGCGTACACTAAATTGCGGTCCACTTCATACTCTCTGCTATATTTTTCAATATACTCCCGATACTTTCGGGGATACATCTGCCTGTAAATACCTTCTGTTGCCGGTTCTATTGCCGCAAAACACGCACCAATCAGAACCACAATAAAAATCAGCCAAAGAAAAATTGTTTTCTTGTTTCTGCACTTCTTTTTGTTTTTTTGTCTTTCCACTGGCTTCCTCCGTTTCTGTTACAGAGTATCCTCCTGGAAGCTAGCTTCCATCATTTCTTCAAGATGGCAAAGCAAGGCGGAGGTCTGATTCTTTAAAGAGTCCACACTTGTGTTGTTTTCTAAGATAGCGTCAGAACGACTTTTATAATATTCTTCGTCATGTTGTGCCGAGATTCTTTCCTCAGCTTCTTCTTCAGTCAAGTTATCTCTCAAAATAATGCGTGCTTTTCTTGAATCAACCTCTGCTGTAACAGACACAACATAATCACATTCTCTGTCTGCTCCGCTTTCAAATAAAGTTGGCGCATCCAGTACAATGATTCCGTTTCCATCTTCTCTCAGGCGGTTAATTTCACCACACAGCCGTTCGATAATATACGGAAACATCAGGGCATTCAGTTTTTTTAGTTTTGCTTTATCAGTAAAAACCGTTTTTGCCATTCTTTTACGGTTCAGTGTACCATCAATATTGATATACTCACAGCCAAATTCCAGAGCAATATCTGCAATGCACGCACTGCCTGTTTCAACAGCCTCTCTGGCAATTTTGTCTGCATCAATTACGGTAATTCCGTTTTCTCGCAGATAGTCGGAAACCGTTGATTTTCCCGCTCCTGTTTGACCGGTCAAACCAACAATAATATTTTTCATCTTACCTGACCATGCCTTTCTCAAAATCTACCATCTTCTTTTTTCCCCGTATCCTGTGGAGAAAGTTCATGATAAGCGGCTGCCCGAATTAAACGATTATATACCGCAAGCCCTACCCCTTCTTTGGATGGACAGCGTGCATACACCTCTTTGGCGCCTCGATTATCCAGCTCTCTTAAAGCCGCAAATAAATTCCTTGCCTGATCAATTTCATCTTTGCCAAGACTCAGACAGGGAACCTTCAATCCCAAAACATCCTCTTCAAAGCACAGAGCAAAAACTCCTTCGTGAGCATGTCTGTTTACATATTCCACAAACTCTTTGCTGTCTGCGTCTAAAACCGTAATCTGTGCCTGTGGAGCATAGTGTTTATATTTCATACCCGGAGAATCTGCACGCTCACCCGCCTCTAACTTATCCGTTACTGCATGGTGAACCAGAAGATCCGGCAAAACCTCCCTCAGCATCTGCGGTGTCACTGCACCCGGACGCAGAAGGATTGGTCTTTCACCTGCCAGAGAAATCACAGTGGACTCAAGCCCCACACTGCATTCTCCTGCATCGACAATGGCATCTACCCTGCCCCACAAATCGTGGATGCAGTGTGAGGCAGTTGTTGGGCTTGGTGAACCGGACAGATTTGCAGACGGAGCTGCAACCGGCACTCCTGAAAAACGGATAATTTCTCTTGCAACCGGATGTTTCGGAATGCGGATTGCTACTGTATCCAAACCGCCGGATGTTTCTTTTGGAATAATCTCTTTTTTAGGCAGGATCACAGTCAATGGGCCGGGAGAAAAGCGTCTGCACAACTCATAGTAAACATCGGGAATATCTCTTGCATACTGCTGTGCCTGTGAAGCGTCCTCCAAATGGATAATCAGCGGATTATCCTGCGGTCTGCCCTTTGCCAGAAAGATATTGGTAACTGCCTGTGGATCTAAGGCGTTTGCCCCCAAGCCATATACCGTTTCCGTTGGCAGGGCGACCAGACCTCCTGCTCGGATAATCTCTCCTGCCTGCTGCAAGCAGTGACGATCTTGTTGAAGATCCTGTATCTTTAACAAAACCGTTTCCTTACGCTGTAAAGTTTGGCTTTTCATCATAAAGAGCCTCTTTTCAAAAAATAAAACGCTTTAGTTTTCGTTGCCGGCAGCCTCGGAGCCTGCTTTGAGCTTTTCTGCCTGGTCAAAGGTATTGAGTGCATCAAACAGCTCGGTCAGGTCGCCGTTGAGCATCTGTTCAAGTTTATACAGGGTCAAACCGATTCTGTGGTCTGTTACCCTGCCCTGAGGATAGTTGTAGGTACGGATACGCTCGGCGCGGTCACCTGCACCAACCTGAAGTTTTCTTTCAGAAGCAATTTTTTCTTCCTGTTCTCTCTGCATCTTTTCATAGATACGGGAACGCAGAATCTTCATAGCCTTATCTTTATTTTTATACTGGCTTCGTTCATCCTGGCACTCTACAACAGTTCCTGTCGGAAGGTGAGTAATTCGGATTGCGGATTCAGTCTTATTAACGTGCTGACCGCCTGCACCACCGGAACGATAGGTATCAATCTGAAGATCTTTCGGGTTGATTTCAACCTCAACATCGTCCACTTCCGGAAGAACCGCTACTGTAACGGTAGATGTGTGGATTCTGCCCTGTGTTTCTGTTTCAGGAACGCGCTGTACACGGTGTACACCGGATTCAAACTTAAATTTAGAATAAGCTCCGTCACCGTTGATAGAAAAGCTGATTTCTTTGTAACCACCAAGCTCAGTTGGGTTTGCATTGAGCACCTCAATCTTCCAGCCCTGTGTTTCTGCATACATAGAGTACATTCTAAACAGGCTGTTTGCAAACAGTGCTGCCTCATCCCCGCCTGCACCGCCACGAATCTCAACAATTACGTTTTTGTCATCGTTCGGGTCTTTTGGAATCAGAAGAATCTTGAGTTCTTCAGAGATTGTTTCAATATCTTTTTTGCTGGTTTCATACTGTTCTTCAATCAGCTCTCTGAAATCTTTGTCCAGACCGCTCTCATCCAGCATTGCTTTTGCTTCTTCCATATCGTCTTTGGCTTTAGAATACTCACGATATTTTTCTACAATCGGGGTAAGGTTTTTATATTCCTTCATTAGCTCTGCATACTGTTTTGGATCACTTACAACATTAGGGTCCATCAGCCTGTCATTGATTGACTGATAGCGTTCTTCTGCCGCGCTCAGCTGTTCAAACATTTTTTCATTCTCCTTACTTTTTCTATCTTAAAGTATTTTTTACAGATTGTTATGCATCGTTCGCCTACGGTCTTTCTATTGACTTAATATTTTTTTCCGCTTTTGAGCGTACAACCATAATTTCATGGCCACAGCCGGTGCATCTGAGCTTAAAGTCCATGCCGCTTCTTAAAACCAAAAACTTGTTTTCCCCGCAGGGATGATTTTTTTTCATAATCAAAATATCTCCTACACGCACGTCCATCTTCTCTCAGCTCCATCCGTTCTAAAAATAAATTCTACATACTTTTCTATTATACCAAATAACCCCGTCTTTGTGCAAGATTTCCCAAAGCTTTTCTTAAAAAAGAAAAACAGCTTTCAGAAATAAATCAACCTTTCTGCGCATATAGATAAAGCAACCTGATATTTAAAAATACGATGGAATAAAATCTGCACCTTTAGTCTTTGTTTCAAAATTTTTCTAAAAGTCTGGAGGAAGCAGAAGGAGGGAAGAAAATGACAAACTACTGGCCGGAAGGCTGGCTAATCAATACTGCTCAAAACCACAGTCTTTGTCAAGGTCCGTTAGGACTTTGGGAGGCCTACCACACACAAACCATCTTGGAGGCTAGGGTCTGCCTTTGCACACAGGAACACGATTTAATTGTAGATTTTGGCTTTTGTAAAGGCATCATTCCCCGTTGCGAAGGGGCAATCGGAATCCGTGAGGGCTGTACGCGGGATATTGCGTTGCTTTCCCGTGTCAGCAAACCGGTCTGCTTTGTGGTAGAATCTATCCGCCAAAATCCTGACGGAAGCATCACACCTATGCTTTCCCGAAAAGCTGCACAAATGCGCTGCCGTGAAGAGTACATACAATCTTTTCGTTGCGGAGATATCATTCCTGCCCGTGTCACCCATTTAGAGCCCTTTGGCTGCTTTGTTGATATTGGCTGTGGCATCCCCTCGTTAATTCCCATTGACTGCATCTCCGTTTCACGAATCTCCCATCCGTCCGACCGTTTCCATGTCGGTCAGGATATTCGTGCCGTAATAACCAATGTTGACGAAAATCTGCGTGTTTCGTTAAGTCACAAAGAACTGCTGGGAACCTGGCAAGAAAATGCTGCCTGCTTTGCTGTTGGTCAAACCGTTTCTGCAACGGTGCGTTCCGTTGAAAATTACGGTATTTTTGTGGAGCTTGCCCCCAACCTTGCCGGTCTTGCCGAACCAAAAGAGGGAGTTACCGCCGGGCAGCAGGCAAGTGTCTACATCAAAAATATGGTTCCGGATAAAATGAAGATTAAACTGATTATTATTGATTCATTTGATGCCCCACCATCGGCTGCACCGTTTCATTATTTTATTGATTCCGGTCATCTGGATCATTGGCTCTATTCACCCGAGTGCTGCAAAAAGAAAGTAGAAACAACCTTCTCAGGTCTTTAATCAAACAAAAAATCCCTGTTGCCGCTATATCACATAGCTGTCATCAGGGATTTTTTTGTTTCATTCAAAATTTCAAGTTAATAAGTCAAAACTTCAAATCCATCCTCGGTAACCGCTACGGTAATTTCCCATTGAGCAGACAGCTTTCCATCACTGGTAATAACAATCCAATCCTGCCCGTCTTCATCCATCTTAACATGATAAGAACCTTGGTTAATCATTGGCTCAATGGTAAACACCATTCCCGGAACCAACAGCATATCTGTTCCTCTTTTTCCAACATATCCGACCCACGGATCTTCATGGAATTGAAGACCGACTCCATGACCGCCAATTTCTCGAACTACAGTGTAGCCGTTTTTGTGGGCATGGTCCGATACTACCTGTGCAATGTCTCCCAAAAATCCCCATGGCTTTACTTCCTGTAAGCCAAGATCCACACATTCTTTTGCAACCTTTACAAGATTTGCTGCTTCATCGCTCACCTTGCCGATACAAAACATTCTGGAAGAATCGGAAAAATAGCCGTTATAGATGGTAGACACATCCACATTGATGATATCTCCCTCTCTCAGTGAAATATTGGCTGATGGGATTCCGTGGCAAACCTGGTTATTGATTGAAGTACAAACACTCTTCGGAAATCCTTCATAGTTTAACGGAGCCGGAATTCCGCCCAAGCGGGTTGTTTCATCGTAAACAATTTTGTCTATTTCTTCGGTCGTCATTCCTGCATGGATTTTTTCAGCCACTAAATCCAGCACAGCAATGTTAATCTTGCTGCTTTGGCGGATTCCTTCAATTTGTTCCGGTGTTTTAATCATTGTGTGATTTGGAACAATATGACCTTCTCTACGAAAATGGTCTACTCTATCATCAAAATCAATGTGACAGTGTTTATATTTTTTCCCGCTTCCACACCAACACGGATCGTTGCGTCCCAATTTTTTTTCAGACATTTTCATACCTCCCTGTATGTTCTTCTTTTATCATTGAATATAAATAATCGTCATATAAAACATCGCGGTAACCCCGAACCGCTTTTCTCAAACAGCCCTCACGCACAAATCCTAACTTTTCTAAAAGTGCTTTGGAAGCCGTATTTTCCGAAAAACTGCGAGCGGAAATCACCTCTGCTCCATGTGCAAATATCCATTTGATTATAGCAGAAATCGCCTCGCTCATATATCCTTTACGGCTTTCCTCTTGTGCAAGATAATAGGAAAGTGTATAGGCATTCACTTTATATCGCAAATCATCTTCCAATATAAAGGCTGCGCCAATCACACTGCCATCCTCTTTCTTTTCCAAAATCAACATAGATTCTTTATCTCTTTCCAGTTGCTGCGCCGTTTTTTCCAATGAATATGGGACTATGGCATTATATTGTAAAACAAACTCACTGTTACGAATTTTCATAATACTTTCTGCATCATCTGCACAAGGTTTTCTTAAAACAAGTCGTTTTGTTTCCATCTGTTCCATAGTTTTTCCCTCTTTCATTATCATCTCACACCTAAATATAAGCAAGCATTTGATCTTATAATCTAAGGTTTCTTTTTTAAGGATAAAATATCTAAAGCAGTGGATTTTCTTCTAGTATAACGCAGGTAACGGTCATATTGCAATACTTGTTTGTAAACCACATACAAATCTTTCTATGCAAAAAGGAACCGATAATAAACTCGGTTCCTTTTTCTGTTTATTTAGTTTTCCATCTTCCACTTTACACCTTGTGGGGTATCCAGCAATACAATGCCGCGAGCTTTCAAGTCATCACGAATCTTATCTGCCAGTGCAAAGTTTTTCTCTTTTCTTGCCTGCTGACGTTGCTCAATCAGTGCTTCGATTTCAGCATCAAGATTATCTTCTTTGCGGTCATATAAAAGGCCCAGAACATCGGTCAAGCTGTCAAACATTTTGCTTGCATATTCGAGTGCCTCTTTTGCCCTTGGAACAGCAATAAAAGTATTGATATCGCGTACTAAATCAAATAATGCTGCAATTCCGTCAGCAGTGTTCAGGTCATCGTCCATCGCCTCGATAAACTGAGCTTTTCGTGCATCAACCTGTTTTTTAAATTCTTCATCTGCTGCATCATCGGTTGTCTGCGGCAGTGCGTTTTTCAGTGCAAAATCCAGATTATCACGGCAGTTGTGCAGACGCTCTAATGCTGCTTTGCATTGCTCGATAATTGTGAGATTATAATTGATTGGGCTTCTGTAATGGGCAGACAGCATCATATATTTAATTGGCTCATAGCCATATTTCTCCGCTACCTCACGAACAGTGAAGAAGTTACCCAAAGATTTGCTCATTTTTTTATTGTCTACATTGATGTATCCGTTGTGCATCCAGTAGTGAGCATATTCTTTTCCTGTGCAGCATTCGGACTGTGCAATCTCGTTTTCGTGGTGTGGGAAAATCAAGTCCTGACCACCGCAATGAATGTCAATCGTCTGACCCAGATGTTTATGAATCATCGCAGTACATTCAATGTGCCATCCCGGACGA
Source organism: Negativibacillus sp. (assembly GCA_020024325.1). GTDB lineage: Bacteria > Bacillota > Clostridia > Oscillospirales > Ruminococcaceae > Negativibacillus. Next base: position 22,685 of record JAHHTY010000009.1, on the reverse strand, counting down.
CCTTCACCCCAGCGGGAAGACCAGCTTGGTTCTCCCGGTTTTGCCGATTTCCAAAGCACAAAATCCAAAGGATCTTCTTTGTGTTCTCCAACACTGATTCTTGCACCGCTCTCCAGTTCTTCCAGCGGCTGGTGGGACAGCTTGCCATATTCGTCACATTTTCTGGTACGGAACAAAACATCTCCGTTTGCTTCATAGGCATAGCCTTTATCCTCAAGATTTTCTACAATATTTTTGATTTCATCCATCGTTTCGGTTGCTCTTGGATGAATGGTTGCTTCTTTAATTCCTAACCCTTTCGTGTCGGTCAGATATTCATTGATATAACGCTCGGCAATCTCTTTTGAGCTTACCCCTTCCTCGTTTGCCTTTTTAATGATCTTGTCATCAATGTCGGTAAAGTTTTGAACAAAAGTAACCTCATACCCTTTAAACTCCAGGTATCTTCTCATTGTGTCAAATACACAGATTGGGCGGGCATTACCGATATGGATAAAGTTATATACCGTCGGTCCGCAGGCATACATTTTTACCTTGCCCGGTTCAATTGGAACAAACTCTTCTTTTTCCCTTGTTAATGTATTAAATATTTTCATCGAAAAAATCTCCTTTCGGGTTACTGTCATTCCATTTTTAAAAACAAAAAGCCGCCTTCATCTGTAAAATTACAGATGAAGGCGGCTAAAAAATTCCGCGGTTCCACTTCAGATTTATCGCTCAAATCCCCATAACGCAGGGCTGCGTGTCTTTATACTTGCAGTAAAATACTGCGTTCCAAAAACCTGCTGACAGGTGCATTCAAAAAAACATCTTTTCCCAATCGGCTCTCACCTTTCCCGACCTCTCTGTTGGCGAAAGTTTTTCCTACTTTTCCTGTATCATTGCATTTATATTATTCAGATTTTCTATCAGAGTACCATATTTTTTTAAGAATTGCAAGTAGTAAATTTTTTGATTATTTTGCCTGCGAAATCAGTTCTTTGTTTTTCCACACATAATTTATACCGGAAATCAAGGTGAGTGCAAGCGACAAAATCATCAGCAGGATGTGGATAAACGCAAAGATTGCACCCACATCTACCGACATCATCGGATAGAAATTCTGTACCAGCAACGCATAGCAAATCCAAATCATGGTAATTGCTGTTTTATATTTACCCCATTTGTCTGCTGCAATTACAATTCCTTTGCCTGAAGCAATCAGACGCAGCGAGGTCACTAAAAACTCTCTTGCCAAAATTAAAATAACTACCCATGCCGGTGCAAGTCCCATCGGGATAAAATAAACCAGTGCCGAAGTCACCAAAATTTTATCTGCAAGTGGGTCCATAAACTTTCCAAAATCGGTAATAAGATTATATTTTCTTGCAATTTTTCCGTCAATCAAATCGGTCAACGATGCCAAAACAAAGATGATAAATGCCCACAAAATATGGTTTTGAACATTTTCCAGCTCAATAAACAACATGAAAAATGGTATCATCACAATCCTCAGCATCGTCAGTTTGTTTGGTAAATTCATGTTAAATCCTTCTTTAGGTCGATTTTTGAGTTTATCTATAACTGTATCAAAACAGTTATCAGATTTTTGCTTTACAGGGCGTCCGGCTCAATTTCTCTGCCAATCAGGTCATAGCCGACAGAATCCAGAACCTCTACCCATACAAAGTCACCCGGCATTACATCTTCACGCTCGGTCACAAAACTGGTTTTTGTATCAATGTCCGGTGCGTCCATATAACTTCTTCCAACATACATCTGCTGATCGTCGTCATAGCCTTCCACCAAGACTTCCAGTTTTTTGCCTACTAAAGATTTGCCCAGCTCAAATGCAATATCCATCTGTTCTTCCATAATTAAATCTGCACGGTGCATTCTCACCTGCTCATCAATCTGGTCTTCTCGTTCTCCTGCCGGAGTATCCTCCTCGGTAGAGTAAGCAAAGCAGCCCATACGCTCAAAGCGAACCTTGCGGACAAACTCACACAGTTGTGCAAACTCTTCCTCTGTTTCCCCCGGGAATCCTGCAATAAAGGTCGTTCTCAGAACAACCCCCGGAACTTTCTCTCGGATTCTTTGCATCAAAGCACACAGCGACTCAAAGCTGCCGTTTCGGTTCATCTCACGCAACACTTTTTCATTTGCGTGCTGAAGCGGCAGGTCGATGTATTTTACCACCTTAGGCTCTTTTGCCATCACTTCCAGCAAGCTGTCGGTCACTCTATCCGGATATCCGTACAAAATACGAATCCAGTGGAAGCCATCAATCTTGCACAGTTCGGTCAAAAGCTTATCTAAGGAATATTCTCCATAAATATCTTTTCCATATTTTGTGGTATCCTGTGCAACCAGATTTAATTCCTTTACACCGCTTGCTGCTAATCCTCTTGCTTCTTCCAAAATGTCTTCCATCTTTCTGGAACGGAATCCACCTCGAATCAGAGGAATTGCACAGTAGCTGCACTTGTTGTCGCAGCCTTCTGCAATTTTTAAGTATGCAGAATATTTTGCTGTACTCAATACACGGTCACCGTTGAGCGGCAAATCTGCTTTATCTCCAAAAGCAGTAACTCTCTGTCCATCCAAAGCTTCTTTCACGGCTTTTGCAATATCCTTGTTTTTGCCGATGCCCAAAACAACATCTGCTTCCGGAATTTCCAAAGCCAGCTCCTCGCGGTATCGCTCTGCAAGACAGCCTGTTACAACCAGCACCTTTACTTTGCCCTGTTTTTTAAGCTGTGCAAACTCAAAAATTGTTTCAATCGATTCCTTTTTTGCATCTTCAATAAAACCGCAAGTGTTAATGATAACAACATCACATTCCTGTGCATCTGCACACAGTTCATAACCATTGTTTACCATCAATGCCAGCAAAACCTCGGAATCCACCTGATTTTTGGAACAGCCAAGAGACACCATTCCTACTTTTACCGCCATAATTTCTTCCTTCCTTACCCAAACTGCTCTTTATATGAAAGAGCTGTCTTTTTATTCTTCCATCAAATCATCCAGAACTCGGCGGATATCACTATAATGGTATCCGCGTCGTATAAGCCCCCGAATTGCACGGTCAATGCCTTTTTGCTCTCCCAAAGCATTTTGATATTTTTTCATCAGCAAGGCACGAATCTCTTCATCGGGGTCTGTTTCTTCCTGTTCTTTTTTTGTTTCTTCTTCCGGGAGATCTTCTAGCAGTTTTTCCATTTCACAGCGAATATCCCCCATATCATACCCTAAACGCAATAAAGCATTAAACGCTTTCCTTCTACCTTTTTCATTTTGAAGTCCGGTGCTATATTTTTTTTCTAAAATAGCCCTGATTGCCTGCGATTCATCATATTCCTCAAAAGATGTCAGTGTGTCCTCAATCTCATTTTGAGAAATGCCCCGATGTGCAAGTTCCTGACGGACTCGGGATAAAGAATAATGCTTTAATCCGACAAGGTCTTTTGCACAGCATAACGCATAGTCTGCATCATTGAGCAGTCCAAGCTCCTCTAAACGATCCAAAACCTCCTGCACACTGTCTTCATCAAAATCTCGCTGTAAGCGTTCACTCAACATTTTTCGGGTATAAGATTTTGCCGAAAGCAAAACAAATGCCTTTTCCTTTGCCCGCATATACTGTGTTTCACGATACAACTGTTCATACTCCTGCTCACTGTATCGCTGCCCCACCTTTAATTGATAGCGTACAAAGGTTTCTTCGTCTACGGAAAAAGCAAATTCATCATCAAAAAAAATTGAGATTCTTCCTCTTTTGGTTTCCTGCAAACGGGTAATTGTTTTTGCCGTCGTCTGTTGATACAAAGTATCCATTATTTATCGTCTGCCTCAATATCAATCAGCTTGCTGGAAGAAGTTTTTGGTGTACCAAAATCCTCCTCCATCTCTGCAATCGGGTCAGCCTGTACAGGAATTTCTTCATTTGCCTGTTCTGGAGCTGCTTTTGGTGCTGTGGTTTCTTCTGTGCTTTCATCCTTAGCTTTTTTCTTTGAACCTTTAGACATTGCAAGCAGCTTATCTTTTTGTTCCATTACCTTCTGAGCAATCTCTTCGCAGAACTCCGGATTGTCCTTCAGATACTGTTTTACCTTATCTCGTCCCTGTCCGATTCTGTTGTCCTGATAGCTGTACCAGGAACCGGATTTTTTCAGAATATCCAGTTTAACTGCAAGGTCGATAACCTCACCCTCTCGGGAGATGCCTTCGCCGTACATAATATCAAATTCAGCTTCTCTAAACGGAGGAGCTACCTTGTTCTTTACTACCTTCACTTTAGTCAGGTTTCCGATTACGTCGCTGCCCTCTTTAATCGGGTCTTTTTTACGAATATCCAAACGAACAGAGGAATAGAATTTCAGCGCACGTCCACCGGGAGTGGTTTCCGGGTTGCCGTACATAACGCCGATTTTTTCACGCAGCTGGTTGATAAAGATACATACTGCATTGGATTTGGAGATAGCGCCGGTCAGTTTTCTCAATGCCTGGGACATCAATCTTGCCTGAAGACCCACAAAAGAATCTCCCATCTCGCCTTCAATTTCTGCTTTTGTTGTCATTGCAGCCACCGAGTCAACAACCACAACATCAATAGCTCCGGAGCGCACCAACGCTTCACAAATTTCCAGTGCCTGCTCACCGGTATCCGGCTGAGAAACCAGCAGAGAGTCGATATCTACGCCCAAAGCCTGTGCATAAACAGGGTCTAAAGCGTGCTCTACGTCAATGAATACCGCTTCTCCGCCCATCTTCTGTGCCTCTGCCACAATGTGCAGTGCAACGGTCGTTTTACCGGAACTTTCCGGTCCGTAAATTTCAATGATTCTTCCTCTCGGAACACCGCCGATTCCCAAAGCAATATCCAAGGAAAGAGAACCTGTTGGAATCGCTTCTACATTCAAAGAAGAATTTTGACCCAGTTTCATTACCGCACCTTTACCAAATTGCTTTTCAATCTGTGCAAGTGCCGTTTGCAACGCTTTTTCTTTTTCTGATTCTGCCATATTGTATCATGCTCCTTTCAGAGGGGATGATTTTGTTTTTTATCAAAACCATACTATGGATTTTTTAACGAACTTATTGGTGTAGATATTGAAGAAAATCGGAGTATTCCTTTTGCTTTTATCTTGATTAGAGGATATTTTAATCGGGTTTCCGACCTTCTTTTTTATTTCAGGAGTACCTTATTTATTATATTATATAGCCCTAAAAAAATCAACGCACCTGTTTTTCTTTCTGTAAAAGAGATTCCTTTAATCTAGTTTATTCCCTACAAATTATTCCATATGCTGCCTTTTTACCTCCCTGATCTTCTGCTTAACCTATTTGCAAATTAACTTTTCAACACTCCTGTTCTAAAAAGTTAAATGTACGTTTTGCACAAAGAAAAACACCCTCTTTGCTACTCAGTTTGTTACGCTGCTTCACAAATGGGTGATTTTTTCTCAAGAAGTTTTCATTCTCTCTCTTTTCTTTCTGCGTTTCCAATAGTATAATGGCAATAATGTTACCGCAAAGGAAAAAATAACCAACAATCCAACCGCACTTTCATAATGAAATTTTTGTGCTACTGTATGCCATGAATTCCCGGCTGCTGCTCCTAAAAAAATAAGAACTGTATCCCATACCAGTGTCCCGATACTGCTTAAAATTAAAAAAGGCAGCATCGGCATATGTGCTGCGCCTGCCGGAATAGAAATCAGGCTTCTTACCATTGGCACACATCGGCAAAACAAAACCGCTGTTTTGCCTTTTCGGTTAAACCAATCCATCGCTTGCTCTATTTCTTCTCGCTCAAATCCAATTTTCTGCATCTTTTCCACAGGCAGCAATCGACCAAAACCATATAAAATCACTGCTCCCAACATTGAACCCAGTGTTGCAAACAAAATCGCCTGCGGTTTTGTCAGTACTGTACAAGTTGTTAAAAATCCTGCACAGGTCAAAACGACCTCTGAGGGAATCGGAGGAAAAACATTTTCTGCTGCCATTAACAGCAAAATCCCTATACTTCCCCATTCCCCCATCGACTGCATCATTTGTATAATCCATTCTTCCATTTTTCCACCATCCTTTCACACCCTATTCTTATGCTATCGGAGGCTGTTTTATGAACCAGAAACAATATCAAGCTCTTTCTCGTTGGGCACACAAAACCCCATTGCGTCAAAAAATAATCGCATCGACCTGCCGTACTATCCCTTGTCTGATTGTTCTCCTTTACGGTATGGCTTCATTGTGCTTGCTGTCTTATTTTTTATTTCGTGGGTTCTGCCCTGCTCTTCTCTCTTTCTGGATTGTTCCTGCAATAGGGTTTATATTCACTACCCTTATTCGTAAAAAAATAAACGCCCCTCGTCCAAACGAATGCTTTCAGTTTGTTCCGGTTCTCTTACATAAAAACGGCTGTTCTTTTCCAAGCCGTCACACTGCCAGTGCTTTCCTTATCACCTGTGCGTTGTTCTATCTATCGTTTTTGGATCTATTCCCTTTTTCGCTTTCAATTTTAGTGTTGATTCTTTCTGTTCTTACCGGAATTTCCCGAATCATCGCAGGAGTTCATTTTCCCAAGGATATTATTGCAGGGTTTCTTTTTGCTTTGCTAATTTCCGCAGCCGGATTTTATATCACAACACTTTTTCCATTTTCTTGTTGATTTTGTCCTTTTATATTGACGTTTTTAGCTTAAATGCACATCGGTTTGTTGCATTTTTCACAAACTTTTTGTTTAGAAACACTTGACATATACATTTCATTCGTATATAATGTGCTTGAAAAGAGATTTTGTAAAACGTTTTGCACCTGCTTTTTTTCAAAAATATAATAACCAAAAGAAAGTCTGTTTCAGGGCGAGGTGTAACTCCTCACTGGCGGTAATGGGTTTTAGTACCACAAGTCCGCGAGCCATTTTTGGCAGATTGGGTTCGATTCCCAAACCAACGGTAAAGTCCGGTATAAAGAAACGGTGTATTGAATCTGCACAATCGCCCTCTGAAAACATTTTCAGGGGGCTTTTTGTATCTCTTAAGCATCGCTTTAAACGACAGACCTTCTCGATTCCAATCACATTGAGAAAGGGACTTTTTCTATGACTAATATTGCTTCACCAAAAACTTCTTTTCGTCCATTATCTAAAGTACAGATGACAAGCCTTGTCGGTGTTTTTGCCGCCATCTCTACTTTGCTGATGTTTATTGAAATGCCAATTCCCTTTATGCCACCATTCCTCAAGATAGATTTGAGTGGTGTGCCAATCTTAATCATGGGACTTATGTATGGACCTGTACCTGCCGTTTGTGTCACTGTGGTAAAGGATTTAATCCATATGCTTTCTACTCAAACCGGTTGTGTTGGCGAACTTGCTGATATCATTGTTCTTTCCAGCTTTGCAGTTGTTTCTTCCTTACTGTATCGCCGTTTTCCCAGCCGAAAAGGTGCAGCTCTTTCTGTTTTCTCCGGCATTGTCACTATCATGGTAGTCGGCTCCTTGGCAAACAAATTTATGTTGATACCTTTTTATTCTAAAGTAATGCCGCTTGAGGCAATCATTGATGCCTGCCATGCTGTCAATCCTCTCATTAACAGTATGGATGCCTATGTTCTGTTCGGTGCAGCTCCTTTTAATATGATCAAAGGTCTTATCCTTTCGTTCTTAACTCTTCTTCTGTACAAAAAAATGGAAGGTTTTATCCGTTCCCACGCTTCATAACTTCCATCATCATACCGGCGACAATTCACTTGTTATTTGATTTGTCTGAGTACATGAGTTTTGTATATGAAGATTAAGACTTCTCCTATTTTCACTATACTATACTGGCAACAGACCGGTTGGAATATTCCAACCGGTCTGTTGTTTTTTATCTTACTTTTTTAAACGCTCCCATTCAGCCTCTTTAAAACCGGTAAGAACAAAATCATCTCCTACCACCAAAGGACGTTTTACCAACATTCCATTTGTTGCAAGCAACGCAAGCTGTTCTTCTTCACTCATCTGTGGCAGCTTGTTTTTTAAGTTTTGCTCTTTATACAAGTTTCCGCTTGTATTAAAAAACTTTTTCAGAGGCAGTCCGCTTTTATGATACCACTCACCCAGTTCCTGCTCTGTTGGATTTTGCTCTACAATATGACGCTCCTCAAATTCAATTTGATTGTCTTTAAGCCACTGCAAAGCCTTTTTACAAGTGCTGCATTTTGGATAGTGCAATACTAAAATCATATTTTTTCCTGCCTTTCTAAATAAAAAAAGACAGAATCCAACTTGATAGAAGGATTCTGTCTTGAGTATCAATTATTATTTGCCAAAGTATCTGTTGAGCAGACCCTGGAATGCACAGCCGTGACGAGCTTCGTCTTTAGCCATCTCATGAACTGTGTCATGAATTGCATCCAGACCGAGCTGTTTTGCTTTTGTAGCAATTTCTTTTTTACCTGCACAAGCGCCGTTTTCAGCAGCTACACGCAGTTCCAGATTTTTCTTTGTGGAAGTTGTAACTACTTCGCCCAGCAGTTCTGCAAATTTAGCAGCATGTTCAGCTTCTTCATAAGCAGCTGTTTTGTAGTACTCAGCAATTTCTGGGTAACCTTCTCTAGCAGCCTGACGGGACATAGCCAGATACATACCAACTTCGGTGCACTCGCCCTGGAAGTTCATTCTCAGACCTTCCAAAATTTCAGCATCTACGCCTTCTGCAACACCGATTCTGTGTTCGTCAGCCCATACTAATTCGCCCTGAGCCTGTTCCTCAAATTTGGAAGCAGGAGCATTACACTGTGGACAAGCTGCTGGAGGTGTTTCACCGGTGTAAACGTAACCACAAATTTTGCAAACCCATTTTTTCATAATAAAGTTCCTCCTTGATTTTTATTAGTTTTAAGAACCAATCTTTATTGATTCTTTCTTTCCTTCTTACGAGTTAAATTATACCACATTAGTATATCATTTGCAAGATGTTTTTTTAAAAAATCTAGGGTAAAAATTCCAAACCATTTTTGTATATTTTATCCAAAACATATTTTTCCTTTTGATTCATTCCTTTCATGTATATCTTATCCCTAATTTCCCATACTATGAGTGCGGAAGAAAAACCGTAGATTAAAAAAAGGATGGATAAAAATATGGCTAAAAAAAGCGAAAAAAATTCCCGCAAAAACTCCACCGTTAATACCACTGAGCAGACCGGTAGAAGCAGTGAAACTAAAGCTCAGAACTGCAAAACAGAACATCCAGATAAACCAGATGCCAGAAATTACAGATAGCAGTGCTTCTTCTGTCAACGAAAAAAGGCTTTGATGGGTATACCATCAAAGCCTTTTTCATAAGATTGATTTTTTAATCGGCACTCATATCATTAAACCCGGTGCCCAAAATATCGTGAGTATCGTTTACCATCATAAATGCTTTCGGATCAATCTGTCTGATCAATCGTTTTACTTCCGGATACTGGTGATCTCGAATTGCGCACAGCACCACTCTTTTTGGATTGTGTGAATAAGCCCCTTCTGCGTGCAGCAAGGTTGCTCCACGCACCATCTCTGCCATAATAGCTTTTGAAATTTCTTCTGCATAATCCGATACAACATACAGCATCATTCCTTTATCCATTCCATACAACAGATAATCCAGAATCTTAGAAGAAACAAAGATACAAATCAGACCATTCAGTCCGCTTTCAATATTTTTGTATACCAGCATAGAAACAACCAGAATGGTAAAATCTCCGGCAAACATAATTTTACCGATTGAAAATTGCGGCATTTTCTTTTTTACCATACGTCCCACAATATCCAAACCACCTGTGGTGGAACCTCGTTGCAGAACCAATCCAATACAAACGCCCATCAACACGCCGCCCATCAAACCTGCCATAATTTTTTCGCCCTGATATACATATCCTCTTGTTAGGGCAGGGGCTATAACATCGACTGCAAAGTTGATAATGACAACAGACTTAAAGGTTTTAACAAAAAATGTTTTTCCTAACAGGCGTACACCCATCAGCAGAAGCGGTACATTGATCATAAAGGACATTAAACCAATCGGCACACCGAAGATATAGTTCATCAATGTGGCAAAACCGGTAACTCCGCCCGGTGCAATATGGTTTGGTGCTGTAAAGACATTTACGGAAATACCAAACGATAATCCGGCAATCAAATCCACCAGCAAATCAATTATCAATGTTTTCAGCTTGCTTTCTTTTTGTATAATCCCATCTTTTGTCATGACCTAGTCCTCCAACCCTTGTTCCAGCTTTTCTTCAATATACAAAAATAATTCATTGATTCTATCAATTTTCCCCTGCAAATAAAGATATCCAAACAGACACTCCAGTCCTGTTGCGCGACGATAATCCTGCATTGTTCCATTTTTGGGCGGCTTAATGGAACTGATATTGCGCCCACGCTTTAATGCTGCCTGCTCTTCTTCGTTCAGCAGCGGTTCGATGACAGCATAAGCCTTGCTTTGATAAGATGCCCGTACCTGTTCAACCGCCTGCAAATGCAGTTTATTTACCGGCATATTCGCCCGATGCACAATTCTTTCTCGAACCAGAATTTCATATACGGCATCTCCCAAAAAGGCAAGTGCCTGTGGACTGTACAGACGAATGTCCACCTGTTCTTTGTTTAACGATTCCGTCACTCAACATTCCCTTCTCTTGCTGTTATCTGATATAGTCAAACTCAAAATTCAAAATGCTGACGGTATCTCCCTCATTGATACCCATCTCTTCCAAACGGTCGATAATACCGCTCTGACGCAGAACACGCTGGAAATATCCCAAAGATTCTTCATCCTCCAGATTCACCATTCCCAGCACCTTAACAAGCCAGTCTGCCTCAACAACATATACGCCATCTTCATCGACATTGATTTCAAACTTCCATTTGTCTTCCGAGGTATCTGGCATTACCGGAACATAGTTTACCTCGAATCGTTTAATTGGCGGCAGTTCATCCAGTTTTCTGGAAATGGCATGAATCAGTGGTTCAATCCCCTGTCTTGTTGCTGCAGAAATACAGAAGAATTGGCAGCCCTGTTCCTCGATAAAGCGTCTAAAATCTTCAACCTGTTCCTCAGTAGCAATATCGCTCTTGTTTGCCACAACAATCTGTTCTCTGGTGGAAAGCTCCTCGCTAAAGTTTGCAAGCTCGTTGTTGATGGTCTTAAAATCCTCTTTTGGATCTCTTCCCTCGCAACCGGAAACATCGACTACATGGACAATCAAGCGACAACGTTCTACATGACGCAAAAACTCATGACCTAATCCAATACCGTCGCTTGCACCCTCAATCAATCCGGGAATATCTGCCATAACAAAAGATTTTTCATCTGCTACCTTTACCACACCAAGAACCGGTGTAAGCGTTGTGAAGTGATAGTTTGCAATAACCGGTTTTGCACCACTGACAACCGAAATCAGGGTGGATTTACCGACGTTTGGATAACCCACCAATCCAACATCTGCCAATAATTTTAACTCCAGAATCAGCTCAAAGCTCTCTCCCGGAATACCCGGTTTTGCATAACGGGGAATCTGTCTGGTTGGGCTTGCAAAATGGCTGTTGCCCCAACCTCCTTTGCCGCCTCGTGCAATGATGACAGGATTTTCGTCCACAATGTCCGCCATGACCTGTCCGCTCTCGGCATTCTTTACCACAGTACCAACCGGAACCTTAATCACCAGGTCTGCACCGCTTTTACCGAAGCATCGATTGGTGCCTCCATTCATTCCGTTGGCAGCAATAAATTTGCGTTTATATTTAAAGTCTATCAGGGTGTTAATACTTTCGCAACCTTGCAAAACAATGTTGCCGCCTTTGCCTCCGTCGCCTCCGTCCGGTCCGCCTGCTGCAACAAATTTTTCACGATGGAAAGAAACCGCACCGTTTCCTCCCGAGCCTGCTGTTACCTTAATCGTCGCTTTATCAATAAACATATTTTCGCCTCATTTCCTGACTTTGCCGCCCTTGTTTCATTTTGTGCCGCGCGGCAGAGAAAGACACAAAACAATCCTATCTTATCTTCTCTCTGCTGAGAGAATCTTTTGAAAAACCAACATGGTCAGCAGCAACAGGGCAGCGGTCAAATAAAACGGCGCTGATTCCCCAATCTCCTGCATGAAAAATCCGCCCAGCATCGCTGCAATCATACTTCCTAAATTGACACTGCACGAATAAATACCGCTGTACCTTCCCCGTTCTTTCTCCGGTATCTGCCTGGAAAAGGCAGCATCCATCGAAAGATTCATATCGGCGACAGCGAAAGAATATCCTGACCACCACAATCCAAAGAAAATCGGTGTTGTGCTGGCAGACATACCAATCAAAATCAAAATTGCCAAAATGCCGGCTGCAACAAACGACTTTCTTTCTCCGACGCTCTTGATTCTGGCTCCGATAGAAGGAGTCAGATAAGCAAGCAGGGTGGATGGAATCAGGCAGATCATCCCAATCATCCATATATTATTATTTCCAAAACGCTGCATCATAATCAGGACAAATACTGCGCTCAGCACATTGAGGGAAAGAGAGAACAGAAAACGCACACCGATCATCCCTTTTGCTTTGAAGCTGAGCGGTAGTTTCCGATTCTGAAACTTTTTCTCGTCTGAGGTTTCCGGTGTCCTGTCTTCCAGTTTACTTGCTGCGTTCCAAACACCGTACAGCGTCAAAGCCGCACTTCCCAGAAAGAACACCTTCCAGGTTGCAAAGAAGTCCATTCGGGATATCAGCACAAAATAAAAAATTACGCCGTACAATCCACCAAAATTTTGTGCAGCAGATTGTTTTCCTCTGTTGACCGCTATCTCTTCCCCACCCTCATCGACCAAAATGGTGTAGATCGAAACGGACAAAAGAGCTGTTGCGATACCGTCCAGCATCTGGGAAAGATATAGCCAGACAATTTCTGTGGAAAAGGCAAGAAGCGCATAAGAAAATGCCGTCAGAAGAAGTCCTGTCAAAAAGATCTTTTTTCTGCCGATCTTTTCGTGGTCACACAGCCTTCCAGCCACCAGTTTGCTGAGCAGGACAAACAAAGAATAGACAGAAAACATACCGGTTGTTTCCAAAGGAGAAAGTCCCAAACCGCTGCAATAAATCGGCAGCAGAAAGGATGACATCCACAAAGGAAAACTTGCAACCTTCAAACTTCGATTGAGTGTTTTCATACAATGTACCTCCAGCGTTTTATGCTTTAGCTTTATTGTACTACAACATCCCAGTCCCTTGCAACCGATTTTCCGCAGTGGAAGATCGGTTTTTACTGGCAATTCGCCGATAATCCATCCCAAATTTTAGTACTGAAAATTGATGCCGACCTTTTAAAACCTAAAAAAATCCCGAGACCAAACATCTCGGGATTTTCTCGTCATTAAAACTGATTACTGAACCGGAATAACGCTTACTTTCTTGCGATCGCGGCCCATGCGCTCAAATTTAACTTTACCATCTTTAAGAGCGAACAGAGTGTCATCGCTACCGATGCCTACGTTCTCTCCTGGATGAATATGGGTTCCTCTCTGACGGTACAGAATGTTGCCAGCCAGTACAAACTGACCATCTGCACGTTTTGCGCCGAGACGTTTGGATTCAGAGTCACGGCCGTTCTTTGTGGAACCAACACCTTTTTTATGAGCAAAGAATTGCATGCTAAGTCTAAGCATTGTTGTACACCTCCGAAAGATTTACCTGAATTGTACCCTCATAATCTTCTGCCAGCAGGTTCAGGTGAAGCAGTAAAGCTTCCAAAAAAGCCTGTCCTTTCTGTGCATCTTTTTTTGAGAGTGTCATTTTTATTAAATTTTCCTCTACAGCAACAGCTGCATCCAGCTTTTGGATTTCTGTAATGCCATTGACGGTCAGTTGAACCGCCGAGGATACCGAAGCACACACAATATCATGACCATAATCATCATATCCTGCGTGTCCGCTCACAGCAAAACCTGTCAGCTTTTCTTCGGACTTAAAAAATTCCGCATAAATCATTATGCGTTGATTGCAGTGATTTCAACCTTAGTGTATGGCTGTCTGTGACCCATTTTGCGTTTGCTGTCTTTTTTGGATCTGTAAGTGAATACGGTGATTTTTTTGCCTTTTCCGTTTTTGAGAACTTTGCCGGCAACTTTAGCACCCTCAACAACTGGGGTTCCTACTACCATACCGTCTTCTTTGCCAAGAGCGATAACGTCGAATTCTACGTTAGATTCTGCTTCAGCATTGAGTTTTTCAACATAAACTACATCGCCTACGGATACGCGATACTGTTTGCCGCCGGTTTTAATGATTGCGTACATAATAAATTCCTCTTTCTGTATAAACTCGCTATCTTTAGAGGCGGTGTGCCCACTTTTAGGCGCACTCTTAAAAAGCCCGTGATATGCGGTACAATTTATCCTATCATATCTTATATGGCATTGTCAAGCGATTTTTCCCGTTTTTATGCCAAAATTTAATTCTGTTCTGTCTTTCTGACTGTCTTTTTTCTACAATAGCCAGCTCAAGAATTATCATACGCTAAAAAACAGAGGGAATTAAAACGGGTACCCCCGTAAGGAAGTTTTTTTAGAGATACGGTACAGTCCTATTTTGGGCTGTACTGTATTTTCTTTTTATGCAATAAACAGCAGGTGCCGCCTCCCAGACACCTGCTAATCTTTTTTATACGCTTTCCTATAGAGGTTTTAGGAGCCCACTTTTAACGATTGCACCGTTTGGCTCTTATGGGTATTCGGTATGACTATTTTAATTTTGTGAACTGTTATGATTATCCGAATAGGTCAAACAGCTCACTTTTGCTTTCATTATAGCGGATTAGGGTCTTCATAGATGAAACCGTTCCTTATCAACTACCAGATAAATATTTTTTTGGGCTAGATTTTCAAAATATTTTAGAAGATCGACATTTTTGTCCCACTTAGCCTGTGGATAAAAACCATATCGCTTCTTGACATCCTGCATTCTTTCCACGATGTCCAGCACCCCTTCTGAACCAGCTAAGGCATCACAAAGCTGAATCAGTTTGTCATATTCATCATATTTTATGGTGGAAAGTCTGTTTATAATTAAATCCATTTCTTCCGCTGTTACATCCTGTTTTCCTACATACTCACTGATTTTTTGGTTATTAAAGGAATGGGTCAAACAGATCTTTGCCACTTCGTCATATCCCAAAGATAGCATATATTGATATCCATCAGAAACATGTCCCAGATGTCTTACCCCAAATTTACGACCAATATCATGCAGTAGACCCAGAATATATGCTTTTTCAGGATCTAGTCCAACACATTGCTTTGCAATCGACTCTGCGCAATGCGCCGCAACACGACTATGATTTCCCCACGGACCGGGATTACACCGCTCCGCTTCACGCAGCAATTCTTCTGCTTCTATTCTTGTAGGCAGCATAATTTACCTCCTCACATTTATTTCGATTGTAATCTGTCAGAATAATTTTGACTATCTTAATACTTTATCTTTTTTATAATTATACCATAACCCGCTGAATTTGCCGACTGTTCTCTTGGAGCTGTGTGATTTTCCGTTGTGAAAATGGGGTGGGTTTCTCTGCAAAAAGGCTTTTATCCTTCCCCCACTGTCGGACAAAACAAAAAAACAGGGGCAATCCCGAAGGATTACCCCTGATAGATGGTTGTAAGCAAATCGGCTCGGCATCACCGGATGAAAGCGTTTTCATATTTTCTGCATTACTTTCTTATCCCGTGTATGCAAAAGCTCCCTCGTGTTTTTACTGTCTGCTTTGGCGTTCTGCTGCCAAAATGGTATTTCGTAAAAGTTCGGTAATGGTCATTGGACCTACTCCTTTTGGAACCGGAGTGATAAAAGAAGCTTTTTGCTTTACAGCTTCAAAATCCACGTCACCGCAAAGTTTACCTTGTTCATCACGGTTCATACCAACATCAATAACAACTACCCCTTCTTTTACCATATCGGCAGTCAGGGTGTTTCGTCTTCCTGTTGCCACAATGACAATATCTGCACGTCGGGTGTAGTCTGCCAAATGATCTGTTTTGGAATGGCAGATGGTAACAGTTGCATTATTTCTTAGCATCAAAGCAGCCATCGGTTTTCCGACAATATTGCTTCTGCCAATAATAACACAATTTTTACCGGAAATTTCAATTCCATATTCACGGAACATTGTGATAATTCCGCTTGGTGTTGCCGGTGCAAAGCCCTCATCTCCAATGCTTAGAAGACCGACATTGACAGGGTGGAATCCATCCACATCTTTTTGCGGAAGAATCGCACGCAAAACCGTTTTCTCATCAATCTGCTGTGGCAATGGAAGCTGTACTAAAATCCCGTGAACTGTCTTATCCTGATTTAGACGCTCAACCAGTTCCAACAATTCCATCTGTGTCGTTTCAGTTGGCAGATTGATAACTTCCGACTCAATCCCAACTTCCAAACAGGACTTATGTTTGTTTCTCACATAGACCTCAGATGCGCTGTTGTTGCCTACCAAGATTACCACTAATTTTGGAAAGATACCTCTTTGCTTCATCTGAGCAATCTCTGTCTTCATTTCTTCTTTGAGTTTCTGTGCAAGCGATTTACCATCAATGATTGTTGCCATTCCAGTTCCTCCTTAAAGCGGCACACGGTTATTTATATTTCTTTATTTTTCAGAAAGAGAATCCTCCTCTGTCTGATTCATTATTTTTTGCTGCTCAAAATCATCAGCAGTTTCTGCATCTTCCAAAATATTTCCCTGGAAATTTTCTGTCGAAGGCTGTTCTTCTTTGGATATTTCGGAGTCTGACGGATTGTTTTCTGTGGCTGCAACTTCAGCTTCTTGATTAGAATCCTTTTTCCCTTTCTTTGGATAGAATTCTCCTTTTACAATCAGCTTACCTTCTTCACTATCAACAAACAGTTCCTTTTTGTTTTTCTTTACTTGGTTTGTCTTTACAATCCATACTACGGCTGCAAATACCACCAAAGCAATTGCCAAAACTTGAGAAGCTCTCAAGGATGTTCCCGGAATCATCAAGCTGTCGGTACGCAATCCTTCAATAACCGATCTGCCTGCTCCGTACCACATCATATAAATTAAAATCAGTTCTCCATCAAACTTACGGCGTTTTGTATACCATGCAATGAACAAAAAGCCCAACAAGCACCAGATAGATTCATATAAAAAAGTGGGGTGAACCGGCATATTAGGGTCAATGTTCATACCGATAGCTTCCAGCTCTGTTTCATGCTGTGTGAGGTATGCTGTAATATTTTGTGAAGCCATTCCCCATGGCAAACCGGTATTGCCACCAAAGGCTTCCACGTTCACAAAATTCCCCCAGCGTCCGATGCACTGTCCAATAAAGAATCCCCCTGCTGCCAAGTCCAAAGCCGGAAGCGGTTTTACTTTACGAATCTTACACATCAAAAATCCAATTAAAACACCGCCAATGATACCGCCGTAAATTGCCATACCACCGCTGCGTGTATTGAAGATCTGGTCAAGGTTTTGCCCGTAATAATCCCAACGAAGAAGAACAAAGTATGCTCTTGCTCCCACAATTCCGCCAATCGCTCCTCCCAGAACAACATCTAGCATTCTGTCTGCATCAATGCCGAACTCTTTTGCACGACGGCTTACATACAAAATAGCAAGGATAAATCCTATTGCAATCAGGATTCCGTACCAATAGACCGGGATGCTTCCCAGATGAAACGCCACTCTGTTGACTTCAAATTCCAATCCCAATCCCGGGAAAGACACTGTATTAATCTGCTCCATAAGTTATTTTGCTCCTTAAAATTTTATGCCATTACAATGGAAAGGCTGCTGTTTTCAGCAGAAAAATCTTCATTCAAACGCTGCATAAGCTGTTCTTTTGTTGCATTTGCAACAATCTCAATTAACTCATAAATATCAACATTTGAAAAATAGCAGTTGCTCATGGCACTTGCAATCGAATCAGGTTTGCTAAACAGACCCAGGTATCTTCCGTAGGTGGATTTTTTAACTCGTGCAAACATTTCGTCAGAAATTCCGTCCTGCTTTGCCTGCTCAAATGCTTTCTGTACACGACAGCATACTTCGTCCGGATCTTTGGATTCACCTGAAATCATGGAGCAAAGGTAATCTCTGCCGGCCATTGTTTCCCCAACCATACCGCCGTTAATCAAACCATCCTGATATAAATCATGATAGAGTTTTGTCATTTCGCCGGTTACTGCATCAATAATCATTTCGTCAAAAATCATATTGCAGAAATTTTGTCTTTCTCCTGCGTTAGGGCTCTTAAATCCAATATAAAACATTGGTGTTGCAACCGGCAAATGCTGAACAAAACGCTTTCTTGCAACCTCTGTCGGCTCATCTTCTATTTTCTTTTCGATATGAATTGGTTCTGCCGGTTTCAAAATTTTATCTGCTGCATTTATAACATCCTGTGGATCAAAATTTCCTGCCACAGTCAATACCATGTTGTTCAGGTTATAAAAAGTATGATAACAACGATACAATAAATCAGCGTCAATCTTTGCTATGGATTCCACCGTTCCGGCAATGTCCAGCTTAACTGTGTTTTTCTGATACATACTTTCTAAAAGATTAAACATGACGCGCCAACCCGGGTCATCGTCATACATTCTAATTTCCTGGGAAATAATTCCTTGCTCTTTTTCTACCGTTTCTTTTGTAAAGTATGGATGAGTTACACAATCCAGCAAAATTTCAATGGACTCTTTAAAATTGTCTGAACAAGCAAATAAATAAGCTGTTTTATCAAAGCTTGTAAATGCATTTGCCGAAGCACCTGTTTTTGCATATTTCTCAAAAGCATCTCCGTCTTCGCTCTCAAACATTTTATGTTCCAAATAATGTGCAATGCCTTCCGGCACAGTTACAAAGTCACTGTCTTTGTCTGTTTTAAAGCAGGTATCAACAGAACCATATTTTGTAGAGAACATTGCATAGGAAGTTGAAAAGCCTTTCATTGGATACAGCAGCATGGTAAGCCCCGATGAATGTTCAACACGAAGATATTCCTCTCCAATTCGCTGGTTGCGTACAATCTCCTGTTTCATTATTCTGCCTCCTTTTCATCGTTTGGCATCAGCATATAAACAGTATCCAGTTTAATGCAGTTAACCACCTCGATAATATCTTCTTTGCTCACCTGATTGGACAGTTCAATTTCCATATCCGGCGAAACTTCTGTCTGTCCCAAAACCTGTGCCAGATACCAGCTGTCCATTGCTCCCAAAGAATCTGTTGTTGCTTTTAAAGCTGTCTTTAAGAACATCTTTGTTTCTTGAATATCTTTTTCTTCAAAGTCACCTTTTTGCATCATTGCAAGCTGATTGAGAATCTCCTCTTTTGTTTTCTGTGCATTCTCCGGTTCTACACCACTGTCAACCATCATAAGTCCGGTAGTGCGGTCATAACGGGCTGCGCAGTAGTAACACAGACTCATCTTTTCACGAACATTTTTAAACAGCAACGAGTTTGCAGTTCCTCCAAACAAAGCCATCGCAATTCTCTCTGCATTCATCTTCTTATAATCGGTTACACCTTCCACACGGAAGCCCATAACCAATTTGCCCTGTTTGACATCCATTTTCTCTACGATTTCTTTGACCTGTCCTTGCTGCATTTTACCGCAGTAATTTTTTACACAAACAGGCTGACGGTCAATGCCTGCAAATTTTTCACGGAAAATTTCTTTTGCAGGAGTTGGATCGCCACAACCCTCAAACATAATCTCAATCTGAGCATTTTTCATCAAGTCAAAATAAGCATTTGCCGCAGACTGGGCTGTAATTTTTTGAGCATCCTCTTTGTAGCCATATTTTTTTATCGAGCATCCTTCGCCCTCACACATAATATCTTTACAGCGTACCAAAGAATAGGTGCGTTTATCATTGATTTCCGAACTGATTGTATCAAGAATATATTGTTTTTCCAATTCGGTATTTTTCTCATTAAATTTACCATCTGTAATATCCGGTTCCAACACAATTTCTGCCAGAAGTTCTGCACATTCTTTAACCATGTCCTCTTGTTCCAGAGCAAAACGGTTATCTATGCCCAGAATACCCAGAGCTATAATTTGATATTCTCCGAATTTATCAATTCCGGCGTCCAAAGATGCGCCATACAAATCGCACAATCTTTGATTAAGTTTTGTGAAATCCGGACAGCGTTTACTTCCTTGACGAAGAATGAAAGGAACCACTGCTCGGTCTGTTACCTTGTCCCTTTCCAGCGGAACAATCAGATTCACTGAAATTCTGTTATATTTAAATTTTTTATCAGTAATCGAAGAAAAGAACACCCCTTGTGCAATGTGTTCTCTCACCAGCGGATAACTCATAAATTCATCTCCTATATTTTTATCATTCTTATCTTGAACTGTATTGAGTTTCTGTTGTTTATTATATCATAATCTCACTGGTGATTCTATATACGCTTTATGAACTTATATTGTTATAAAGTTTATTTTCTCTGATTTTCAGCAATTTGTTACTTTGCATTTTTCCCTTTAGATTATACACCATACGTCTTCTTTTTCTGCATTAAAAAAGGGCTGTGATTCCTCACAGCCCTTTTGGAAGCTTTGTCATTTGCCGGAAATTTTCTTAAAAGTTTTACCTGTGTATCAGATTAGTACATGGGTCATTCCCTCATTTTTTAATATTCTTTCAGATAACCGAGGATGCTTGGTTCATTAGAGAATGTTCTCATAATTTTTATCACATTCCCTTCGCTCAATCTCACTCATTGATTTGTTATCTAAATTAGGAACAATGATAGGTAATTTATTGTTTCATGGGTCTCACCTGATATGTGGTATTGTAAATATCAATGTTAATTAGGTTTATTCTTTTCCAAAATCTATATTAACAATGAAAAGGTAATATTATCAAACTGTCAAGATTTTTCATTTTATTTATTTGCTATATAATATAACTTTAATATTCACTTTTTTATTCTGATACTACTTCCATCAGAATTTTCACATATTAAATATAAAAGATTCAGATATCCAGCTGCCATTTTTATTTTTCATTATTTCAATTTCTGTTTTATCCTGCTTGGGGAATTTCTATTGAAACTCCTTAATTTCAGGTTTTACCGATTGCTTTGGAATGGAAACTGTTATCTGCTGATATCTGAGGAAACGATTGATTCCTCAGAAAGGATTGTAACTGGTTCTTCTCCTGTTTTCATAGGAATCACCCTTTCTGTTTTATATTTAATATTACCTTTGTTGTGTCTTTATTATAACTGAATTTTGATTCATTTTCAATATTTATTTTCAACAAAATTTAATCTTTTTATTGAACAATTTATAAAATCTGTAATTATGATTGACTTTAGGCGCAGAATGCTATAATATAATCGTAGTTGATGTGAAAGGAGCTGCCAAACATGATTGATAATGAATTTGGAAATGACCTTTTGACTCTGGAAGATGACGAAGGCGTTGAGCATACATTTGAAGTTTTAGATGCGATTGATAATGGCGAAAACCGTTACATGGCTCTTTCTCCTATTTTTGATGACCCACAGGAAGCTGTTGAAGACAGTGGAGAATTGGTAATTCTCAAGGTTGTGAGTGTAGATGGGGAAGAATTTTTAGAAACTATCGAAGATGAAGATGAGATGGATGAAATTGCCGACATTTTCATGGAGCGTTTGGAAGAAGATTACGATGTTATCTCCGATGAGGAATAATCACAAATCTTTTTGCACATTCTTTTAAATATACTTCTGCCGTGTTCGAGAAAGTATGGTTTTTATAATCCAACACTTTAAACAAGGGATGCCAGACTCCGATGCCGAATTGCAGACCTCCCGCTTTGCGGATGAAGGGAGCGTGAAAGCTTTGGGCGGCAACCCACCTGTCCATACGACGGGTTTTACTTGCCATGGCGACGGCACGGTGGGGTATCTATAAAAAACAAAGCACACAAACTGTGTGCTTTTTTCATGTCTAAAAACAATAATTTTACAGGAGGAAATCTATGAGCAGAAAATGGCTTGAGCGCACAGAAAAACTTTTCGGAACACAGGCGATTGACGATTTATCTCAAAAAACGGTAGCAATTTTGGGATTGGGCGGTGTTGGCGGAGCTGCTGCCGAGGCAGTGTGCCGCATGGGCATCGGAAAGATGATTCTCATTGATAATGACATTATAGACATCACCAACTTAAACCGTCAGCTTTTTGCCACCGCTGATATGGTCGGACAAAGCAAATGTCTGGCAGCCCAAAAACGGCTGCTCTCAATCAATCCTGATCTCAACATTGTCTGCCACAAACAATTTTTCCTGCCGGAAAATGCCGACTTTTTATTTAGGGAACAACCCGATTTAATTTTGGACGCCATAGATACAGTTACTGCAAAGCTCTTTCTTGCAAAAGAATGTATGGAAAAAAAAATTCCGCTGATTAGCTGTCTTGGTACCGGAAATCGTGTAGACCCGTCTTTACTTCGTTGGGGAGATATTTCTGATACAGCTGGATGCGGCTGTCCTCTTGCCCGTGTCATGCGTCGAGAACTGAAAAAACGTGGTGTAGAAAAGCAGACTGTTATCTATTCAATAGAACAGCCTGCTAAAGCTATCTGTGAAGGTGGAGAAGAAAATGGCAGACACAGCCCTGCAAGTTGTGCCTTTGTACCTCCTGCTGCCGGCTATCT
>JAHHTY010000089.1 GCA_020024325.1 Negativibacillus sp. | reverse complement strand
ATTATTCCCACTCAATGGTTGCTGGTGGTTTGGAGGTAATATCGTAGCAGATGCGGTTGATGTGGTCAACTTCATTAACGATTCGGACAGAAACTTTGTCCAGAACCTCGTAAGGGATTCTTGCCCAATCGGCAGTCATAAAATCTGTAGTAGTAACACCACGCAGTGCCAGGGTGTAATCATAGGTTCTGAAGTCACCCATAACACCAACGGAACGCATATTGGTTAGAACAGCAAAATATTGGTGAACAGATTTATCTAAACCTGCTTTGGCAATCTCGTCACGGAAGATGTAATCTGCATCTCGAAGAACATCCAGTTTTTCTTTGGTTACTTCGCCGATAACACGAATAGCAAGACCCGGACCAGGGAATGGCTGACGATTTACCAGATAATCTGGCAGACCGAGTTCTCGTCCCAGCGCACGAACCTCATCTTTAAAGAGCAAACGCAGCGGTTCAATAATTTCTTTAAAATCAACATAGTCTGGCAGACCGCCTACATTGTGGTGAGATTTGATAACTGCAGAGTCACCGGAACCGGATTCCACAACATCGGCATAGATGGTGCCCTGTGCAAGAAAGTCCACTTTACCGATTTTTTTGGCTTCTTCTTCGAATACACGGATGAACTCTTCGCCGATAATTTTACGCTTTTTCTCAGGTTCACTGACTCCGGCAAGTTTGCCGAGGAAGCGTTCTTCTGCATTAACACGAACAAAATTGATTTCTCCGTTTCCGAAAACAGCTTCGATCTCGTCACCTTCATTTTTACGCATCAGACCGTGGTCAACAAAGATGCAGGTCAGCTGATTGCCGATTGCCTTAGAAAGCAGCTTTGCAACAACAGAACTGTCTACACCACCGGACAAAGCCAGCAGAACTTTACCATCGCCAACTTTCTGACGAATCTGCGCAATAGCAGTGTTGCAGTAGTCGGACATAGTCCAGTCGCCAACAGCGCCACAAACATTGTACAAAAAGTTGCGGAGCATTTTGCTTCCGTTTTCGGTATGTTCTACTTCTGGATGATATTGGAAGCCAAAAATCTTCTTGTCCAGATTCTGCATTGCAGCAACAGGGCAACTTTCGGTGTGAGCAATACTTTCAAAACCTTCCGGAATTTTACCAACATAGTCCACATGGCTCATCCATGTAACAGCTTCTTCCGGCAGATTGCTGAACAATGGGGAAGAGGTATTAAAATGAGTAGCGGTTTTACCAAACTCTCTTGCAGGAGCGGTTTCAACCTTTCCGCCTAAAGTGTGTGCAATCAGCTGACAGCCATAGCACAGACCCAGAACGGGAATTCCCATAGACAAAATTTCCGGATCAATCTGAGGAGCGTTTTCAGCGTAAACACTGTTAGGACCGCCTGTAAAGATTAAACCGATTGGAGAATATTCACGGATTTTTTCTACTGTTGCTTTTCTAAATGGAATGATTTCGCAATATACGCCCAGATCACGAACACGACGAGCAATTAACTGATTATACTGACCGCCGAAGTCCAGGATGAGTACGTTTTGATGTGACATGAAGACACCATCCTTTCATCGAATAAAGCCTTTCATTTTTGGCAAATTTTATAGCAGAGAAAAATTACATTTATATTAAATTATAAGGTACAAAAGCGCTTTTGTAAATAACCGTCAAGTAAAATCAGCTCTTAGCATAAAAACTCTAGGAAATTGGAATAATCTTTTTGCCGAAAATCGAGTGAAATAGAGATGTTGTTTAGAAAGTCCAAAATATGCCGCCAATAAACACAGAAAAAAATGGGATACTATCTAAAAAAGAAAAGCAACAATAAAAAATGATGAAAGGATTGAAAAAGATGAAAAAATCAGGAAAGAGAATCCTATCTTTTTTGGTGGCAGCGGCAATGCTAATAACAGCAAATTTAAGCATTGATACAACTGCTTTTGCAGATGCAGTTAATACAACAAGTAAGATGGAAAGCAAGGTCTATCCAATGATGATACCCAAGGAAGCATCAGGAAAAAGCATTCCGTTGTCCGCTGAATATTTTGAGATGAGAATGGGCTGGAAGGCAGGAGAACTTGCAGCCGTTACCATCACATCGCTGCCTAAGGAGGAAAGCGGAAAGTTAATGCTGGATGGGGTTGAGGTGGAAGTATATGATACAATCTTCCGCAGCGAGCTGGACAGGCTGTGTTATGTGCAGGATGAGGACGCTTTACAAGCATCGGCAGGATGGTTTAGTTTTATTCCATTATGCAGCACAGATATTCAACAACAAAAGAAAGAAAAAAGATTATGTGCAACCTTTCAAGTGATCCCAAAAGACAGCGAACGGCCATTGGTTCAGGATGTTTTTTGCAAAACACTTCCGGACACACAGGTCTATGCTGCACTGCAATGTATGTCACAGCCACAAAGACAAGTAGTATATACAATCAATAAAAAGCCACAAAAAGGAACGGTCAACTTTTTAAAGGGGAGATGTATCTACACTCCAAACCCAAAGGCGAGGGGAACGGATCATTTTGTATTAACCGCATTGGACAATAAGGGTGGAATCTCTTCTCAGATTCAGGTAAATGTGGCAATCGGGGAGTTTGCAAAAAAATCATAAAATAGGGGAGGGTATCTTCTTCGTTTTATTATGAAGATCTGATGAAAAAACAGCTCATATTGATTGACGGTACAGTATAAACTATGATAGGGTAAATTATATAGAAAACGGAGAAATAAAAAGTTTTCAAGCCCTCTTCAGCAATCATTAAAAAGAAAAGCAGTGAAATTTTCTCATGAGAAAATTTCACTGCTTTGTTTATACCTATTTTTCCTCTTCAATGAGCAAGAGTACTGCTATCAAAGATAGTTTTACACTCAACTGACAATGCGAGCTGCGTGCAGATTCAGCCTATTAGAATTTCAGCTTTTTGATGATGTAGTGGGTCAGATCCTTCATTGGAATTCTTTCCTGCTGCATGGTATCACGGTCACGAACAGTAACACAGCCGTCTTCTTTGGATTCAAAGTCGTAGGTGATGCAGAATGGAGTACCGATTTCGTCTTGACGGCGATAGCGTTTACCGATAGAACCGGCTTCATCATAGTCAACCATGAAATGTTCGGAAAGCTCAGCATAGAGGGCTGTTGCTTCCTCAGACAGCTTTTTAGACAGAGGCAGCACACAAGCTTTAAATGGAGCCAAAGCCGGATGCAGATGCATTACAACACGGGTGTCGTTCTTTTCGGCATCAACAACTTCTTCATCATAAGCATTACACAGGAAGGCAAGAACCACACGGTCAGCACCCAAAGAAGGCTCGATAACGTATGGAACATAGTGTTCGTTGGTTTCCTGATCAAAATATTCCAAAGGTTTTCCGGAGTGCTCAACATGACGGGAAAGGTCATAGTCGGTACGGTCTGCAACGCCCCACAGCTCGCCCCAGCCGAATGGGAACAGAAATTCAAAGTCGGTAGTAGCTTTAGAGTAGAAAGCAAGCTCCTCTGGATCATGATCTCTCAGGCGGAGGTCGTTATCATTCATACCCAGATCAAGCAGCCATTTATGACAGAAATCTTTCCAGTATTTAAACCATTCAAGGTCAGTGCCTGGCTTGCAGAAGAATTCAAGCTCCATCTGTTCAAATTCTCTGGTACGGAAGGTAAAGTTTCCGGGAGTAATTTCGTTACGGAAAGATTTACCAATCTGTGCAATACCGAAAGGCAGTTTCTTTCTGGTGGTACGCTGTACATTAGCAAAGTTTACAAAGATACCCTGAGCGGTTTCCGGACGCAGATAAATCTGGCTTTTGGCATCTTCGGTAACACCCTGAAAAGTTTTGAACATCAGATTGAATTGGCGGATGTCGGTAAAATTGGTGCTGCCGCAGTTTGGACATTTAATACCGTTTTCCTGAATAAACTTGGTCATCTCTTCGTTAGACCAACCATCAGCGGATTTTCCGGTAAAATCTTCAATCAGTTTGTCAGCACGATGACGTGTTTTACAATCTTTGCAGTCCATCAGTGGGTCAGAGAATCCGCCAACGTGACCGGTTGCAACCCAAACTTCCGGATTCATTAAGATAGCACTGTCCAATCCTACGTTATATGGATTCTGCTGAACAAAGCGTTTCCACCATGCACGTTTTACATTGTTTTTAAGTTCAACACCCAGCGGACCATAGTCCCATGTATTGGAAAGACCGCCGTAGATTTCAGAACCGGCGAAGATAAAGCCTCTGCCTTTACACAGAGTAACAATTTTTTCCATTGTCTTTTCAGAATTGTTCATCTTAAAAATTCCTCCTTGCGGATAAAGGTAAAAAGACCACAGCTCTTAAATTTATAACCTTATGTTTTTCCTTTATGATAGTTAGGAAAAAACATACCCTTTTATATTGTTTAATCATAAACAATTTTTAGAGGGAAGTCAAGTAAAGATCGTCAGAAAAGCCGATACCTACGGCTTTCTTTTTCGGTTTAAAAAGAGAAGAAAAAAATAAAAAATAAAAATTTCAAAAAATTTGAAAAAAGGTGTTGACAAAGCAAAATAAATGATATATAATAATGCCTGTGCTCAACGAGGTGTAACTCAGTTTGGTAGAGTGCTTGGTTTGGGACCAAGATGCCGCAGGTTCAAGTCCTGTCACCTCGACCACAAAATTTAGTGAAAGCTATTGACAAACGGTAAACGCTTTGATATAATAAACAAGCTGTCTTACCACAATACGCTGGTGTAGCTCAGTTGGTAGAGCAGCTGATTTGTAATCAGCAGGTCGGGG
>JAHHTY010000088.1 GCA_020024325.1 Negativibacillus sp. | reverse complement strand
GTTTTATTCTAAAAATTTTGAAAAAACCATTTGACTATTTGTTCTTTTCGTACTATAATTGATATTGTTAAATAAATAACGTTAAATAAATCACAAACTGTTGATACTTATATAGGGGGATCAGAGAAATGGCAAACAAAACCACTTCAACTGCACCAAAGACAAATATAATTGATAACGTAGAAGCTCTTCAGGCTCGCATGAAAGAAATGCGGGCAGCACAAAAGACTTTTGCTACCTACACCCAAGAGCAGGTAGATAAAATCTTCTTTGCTGCTGCCATGGCTGCCAACAAAGCAAGAATTCCACTGGCAAAGCTGGCAGTACAGGAAACCGGAATGGGTATCGTGGAAGATAAGGTAATTAAAAACCACTATGCATCCGAGTATATTTACAATGCTTACCGTGACACCAAAACCTGTGGAGTGATTGAAGAAGATTCTGCTTTTGGTATTAAAAAAATTGCCGAACCAATCGGTCTGATTGCAGCAGTTATTCCAACCACCAATCCTACCTCCACCGCAATTTTTAAAACCTTAATTTCCTTAAAAACAAGAAACGCAATCATCATCAGCCCACATCCTCGTGCAAAAGATTCAACCATTGCCGCTGCAAAGGTTGTATATGAGGCTGCTGTGGCTGCCGGTGCTCCAAAAAACATCATCGGCTGGATTGATGTTCCAAGCCTGGAGCTGACAAACGAGGTTATGAGAGAGTCTGATACCATCTTAGCTACCGGAGGTCCTGGTATGGTAAAAGCTGCCTACTCTTCCGGCAAACCGGCTTTGGGTGTTGGTGCCGGAAACACACCTGTTATCATTGATGACAGTGCTGATATCAAGATGGCTGTTAACTCTATCATTCATTCCAAAACCTTTGATAACGGCATGATTTGTGCCTCTGAACAGTCTGTCACTGTTGTTGGAGATATCTATGACAGTGTAAAAAAAGAGTTTGAGTACAGAGGCTGTTACTTCCTTAAAGGCGATGAAATCGACAAAGTACGCCATACCATTTTAATCAATGGTTCTCTTAACGCTAAAATTGTAGGACAGTCTGCTTATACCATTGCAAAAATGGCAGGTGTCACTGTTCCTGAAAGCACCAAAATCTTAATCGGAGAAGTTGAATCAGTAGATATCTCTGAAGAATTTGCACACGAAAAGCTCTCCCCTGTTCTTGCAATGTATCGTGCTAAAGATTTTGACGAAGCACTTGTAAAAGCAGAAAGACTGGTAGAAGATGGTGGATACGGACACACCGCTTCTCTCTATGTTCACCCGGCACAGACAGAAAAAATCATGAAGCACGCAAATGCCATGAAAGCTTGCCGTATCATTATCAATACCCCTTCCTCTCATGGCGGTATCGGCGACCTGTATAACTTTAAGATGACCCCATCTCTGACACTGGGCTGTGGCTCTTGGGGCGGAAACTCCGTTTCTGAAAACGTAGGTGTCAAACACTTGTTAAACATCAAAACAGTTGCTGAACGGAGGGAAAATATGTTGTGGTTCAGAGCTCCTCAAAAAGTTTATCTGAAAAAAGGCTGTATGCCTGTGGCATTGGACGAGCTGGGAACTGTAATGAACAAGAAAAAATGCTTCATTGTAACAGACTCCTTCTTATATAAAAACGGCTATGTAAAACCAATTGAAGATAAATTGGATCAGTTGGGAATTCAGCACACCTGTTTTTACGAGGTTGCTCCTGACCCAAATCTTTCCTCCGCTACTGCCGGTGCAAAAGCAATGAGCGCCTTTGAGCCGGATTGCATTATCGCTCTGGGCGGCGGTTCTGCAATGGATGCTGCTAAAATCATGTGGGTTATGTACGAACATCCGGAAGTAGATTTCCTTGATTTAGCAATGCGCTTTATGGATATTCGCAAGAGAATTTACACCTTCCCTAAGATGGGCGAAAAAGCATATTTTGTTGCTATTCCTACTTCTTCCGGTACCGGCTCTGAGGTAACTCCTTTTGCTGTTATCACCGACGATGCAACCGGAACAAAGTACCCTCTGGCAGACTACGAGTTAATGCCAAACATGGCTATTGTAGATGCAGATAATATGATGAATCAGCCAAAAGGATTGACCAGTGCTTCCGGTATTGATGTTCTGACCCATGCGCTGGAAGCTTATGCATCCATCATGGCAACCGATTACACCGATGGTCTTGCACTGAAAGCAATGAAAAATGTTTTTGATTTTCTTCCAAGTGCTTATATTAACGGTGCAAACGACCCTCACGCTCGTGAGAAAATGGCTGATGCTTCCTGTATGGCCGGTATGGCATTTGCAAACGCATTCCTTGGTGTATGCCATTCCATGGCTCATAAATTAGGTGCTTACCACCATCTGCCTCATGGTGTTGCCAATGCGCTGATGATTTGCGAAGTTCTTCGTTTTAACGCAGTTGAAGTTCCAACCAAGATGGGAACTTTCTCCCAGTACCAATATCCACACACCCTTTCCCGCTATGCAGAGTGTGCTCATTTCTGCGGTGTTTGCGGCAAGGATGACAAAGAAACACTGGAACTGTTCATTGCAAAAATCGAGCAGCTCAAAGAAACTGTTGGAATTAAAAAGAGCATTAAAGAATATGGCATTGATGAAAAATACTTCCTTGAAACTTTAGATCAAATGGTAGAGGACGCATTTGATGATCAGTGTACCGGTGCAAATCCAAGATATCCTTTGATGAGTGAAATTAAAGAAATGTATCTGAACGCATACTACGGAAAATAAACTCACTGCTTTTCGTTTCAGGAAGGGCACTCTGCTCCTTCCTGAAAACAGAAAGTCTAAAGCAATAAAATTATTATGGAGGGAATCGAGAACATGGAATCAAATAAGACTGTTATCTTTACAAGACCTCATAAAATCATCTATGCTACCGATCATCAAATTATCAAAGTGTTTGACAATCAATATAAAAAATCTGATGTTTTAAATGAAGCTCGCAATGACGCTTTGGTAGAAGAAAATACCGATTTAAATGTACCGTCGGTAGAATCCGTTTATGCAGACAAAGAAGGCTGGTGCCTTGTCTGCAATCGGGTAAAGGGCAAAACCTTGGCTGAACTGATGGCAGAAAATCCTGACAAAATGGATGAATACATGGAGCTGTTTGTTGATCTCCAGCTTTCTATCCACAATCAAAAAGTTCCTGCTATCAAAACATTGCGTCATAAACTTGCAGACCAAATTAACAGCTTAAAAGATTTGGATGCAACTGCACGTTATGAGCTGTCTGCTCGCCTGCAAAGTATGCCAAAACACACAAAATTGTGTCACGGAGATTTCAATCCAAGCAACGTAATCATTGACAATGAGGGCAAACTTTGGGTGGTTGACTGGGCACATGCTGCTCAGGGCAATGCTTCTGCTGATGCTGCTATGACCTACCTGCTTTTCTCGTTAGAAGATCCTCAAAAAGCAGAACAATATCTCAAACTGTTCTGCAAAAAGGCAGATATTGCCCGTCAGTACGTCAACCGTTGGCTGCCAATTGTTGCTGCTGCACAGCTTACAAAGAAAAAAGAAACTGAAAAAGAATTTTTAATGAGATGGATTGATGTTGCAGAATATCAATAAACAAAAACAGGCAAATAAAAAAAGGGCGATGCCGCCCCATCAATAAAACTTTTTTAAAGATATGGTACACCTTAACGAAGGTATACCATATCTTTTTTATATTAAATTAAAAGCCCTATAAACACTTCTAGTGTTTTCTAATATTATTTATATTTTGGAATCCAAGGGATACAGCGGTTTACCTTTTTACAATAATCTAAATATGCTTGCCCATAACGTGCTGTCAACCATTTTTCTTCTGTGGCTTTCATCAAAACAGTAATATCCAGCCAAAAAATGAGTGGTAGAAACAGCAGCCAAAGATTTCCAAATAATAGCGATGCTCCTGTCAGTGCCATGGCAATTGCTGTGTAAATAGGATTGCGTACCCATGAATACACTCCGCTTGTGACCAACTGATTATCTAAAATTGCCCGGTCAATCTTTATAACCAACACCGCCTGTATCCATATCCAAACAGCCAGCACGATCAATATAATACCAATAATAAAAAACGGTATGCGAAGTATTTCTACTTTTCCGGACCTTAAATAGCCAAAAATTTCCATCAGTATGCCCACGATAAAAAACAGCAGCATGGATACCCCACAAAACGGACCCACGCCGTAAATTGGTAAGTGTTCTTTCTTCATGATTTACACCTCTCCTCTGTGAATTTAATTAGCTAAGACTAACTTAAATTTATCATATTATCGCTTCTTTTTCAAGACAAAATACCATTATATTTATAAATATCGTGGTATTTTGTGACTGCAATCTATGATAGCATTAGAAAATCGTAGCTGATTGAATACATTTTTTTCCTGCAAGCTAATCTATCCCTTATTTTCCGGCATTATATATTGAAACAACAATATACAGTTTTACATAAAAATTCCGAGGTTGGTTCTTAGCGGAACTTTCCTCGGAATTTCGTTTTGTAATATTCTGCATTGTCAATTTAAAGAGTTTCTTGTGGCTTCTAATAGCTTCTTTATCTTATGCGTGCAGACCTATCGACTTTTTCCATATTATACTGGCAATCCAAACTTTAATATTTATTAACTGATATTCCCGGTTCATCGAAATATTTTTTTAGCTTTTCCAAAGCCTTCTTTTCAATACGCGATACATATGACCGTGAAATATCCATTTTTTTTGCAACTTCCCGTTGCGGCAATGGACGCATATTATACAAACCGTATCGATAGGTTAATATTTTCTGCT
>JAHHTY010000087.1 GCA_020024325.1 Negativibacillus sp. | reverse complement strand
GTTCAACGCTGTCGTAACGGCTGAGCGGATGATCCTCGGAAACACCGATTGCAATCTCCTCCAGAAAAAGGGTGACGCTGTTGGGCAAAATATCTTCTCGGCGTGCGGAAGTTATCAAAACGTCAACATCCTCTTCTTTGTCCCAAATGCTGTGCGTTTCGTTCTGTTCCAATTTAAAGGTAATGTTTGGATGCTGCAAAGCAAAATCACGAATCAAACGGGTTGCAAGAGATGCCATTGCTGCAACCTGAATACGGATTTCATAAACCCCTTCTTTATCCAAGTCCTGCACCTCTTGCACCGAATAGTCAAGCAACTTTAACACCTTGCTGATATTTTTTTGAAAAACCTTACCGTAACTGTTCAGTTGAATCCTTCGCCCCACCCTGTCAAATAACGGTACGCCCAGCTCTTCCTCCAAACGGTGGATACTTTTGCTTAGTACCGGCTGAGAAACATTGAGCCTTTGGGCTGCCGAGGTCATATGTCCCGTTTTTGCAACCATCAAAAAATATCGCAGCTGTAAAAGTTCCATTCCGCCTTCCCCTTTCCCCGATGCAAAAAAGGGACAGACACTGCAAAGGTATCTGTCCCCATTTTTTATGTGATGTTATGCAAGGCTAGTCTGCATTTTTCTTCTGTTTGTTTTCCATTGCAATCAGCGCATCTTTTCTGGAGAGGTTGATTCTACCCTGACTGTCAATTTCAGTTACTTTAACCAAAATCTCATCATCTACATTGACAACATCTTCTACTTTCTCAACACGTTTTGTGTCAAGCTTGGAGATGTGAACTAAACCCTCTTTGCCTGGAGCAATCTCAACAAATGCACCGAAGTTCATCAGTTTTGTTACTCTGCCTTTATAGAATGCGCCAACCTCTGGGTCACGAGCGATGGTTTCAATCATGCTTACAGCACGATTTACGTTCTCCTTCTTAATACCGGAAACGAAAACATCGCCGTTTTCTTCGATATCAATCTTAACCTCACACTCGGCACAAATTTTCTGGATAACCTTACCGCCGGAACCGATAACTTCACGGATTTTATCTACCGGAATTTTCAGGCTAACCATTTTTGGAGCATATTCATTTACCTCTGCTCTTGGACGATCCAGAGCTTTGAGCATGATGTCATCCAAAATATGGATTCTTGCTTTGCGGGTTTTTTCAAATGCTTCTGCGATAATATCCAATGTAAGACCATCAATCTTGATGTCCACCTGAATTGCAGTGATACCTTTATGAGTACCGCCTACCTTAAAGTCCATATCGCCGAAGAAGTCTTCCAGACCCTGAATGTCAACCATAGTCATCCAACGGTCGCCCTCGGTAATCAGACCACAGGAGATACCCGCAACAGGGGCTTTAATCGGAACACCTGCATCCATCAAAGCCATTGTGGAAGCACAGATGGAAGCCTGGGAAGTGGAACCGTTAGAAGAAAGAACCTCAGAAACCAGACGATATGCATATGGGAATTCTTCTACCGGAGGAATAACAGGTTCCAAAGCACGTTCTGCCAGAGCACCGTGACCAATTTCACGACGACCGGGACCTCTGGATGGTTTTGTTTCACCAACAGAGTAGGATGGGAAGTTGTACTGGTGCATATAACGTTTGCTTTCCTCGTTGTCAATGCCATCCAAAATCTGTGCATCGGAAACAGGACCCAGTGTAGCGATGGTCATAACCTGTGTCTGACCTCTGGTAAACATTGCAGAGCCATGCACACGAGGAATAAGACCTACCTCGGCAGCCAGCGGACGGATTTCGTCAATGCCACGACCGTCTACACGTTTGCCTTCATCCAGCAGCCATCTTCTAACAACAAACTTCTGGAGTTTATAGATACATTCGTCAATTTTTGCAGTTTCTTCCGGATACTGCTCATCGAATTTTGCGTGGATTTCTTCGATAACCGGAGCCAATCTTTCTTCTCGAACATTTTTATCATCGGTATCCAGTGCAAATTTTACCTTGTCAATCGCAAATTCTTTCACTTCTTCAAACATTGCAGGGTCAACTTCCTGAGATTCAAAGGTGAATTTCGGTTTACCGATTTCTGCCTGAACATCAGCAATAAACTGAGCAATTTTCTTAATTTCTTCGTGACCTTTTGCGATTGCTGCAAGCATGGTTTCGTTGTCAACTTCGTTTGCACCGGCTTCAATCATAACAATCTTTTCGCGAGTGCCGGCAACGGTCAGCTGCAAATCGGAATGTTTTCTCTGTTCTTCGTTTGGACAAACGATGATTTCACCATCAACCAAACCTACTTGAACGCCGCCGATTGGACCGTTCCAAGGAATATCGGAGATAGACAGTGCAAAGGAAGTACCCAGCATACCTGCAACTTCCGGAGAATAATCCTGATCCACAGACAGAACGGTCATAACAACCGAAACGTCATTTCTCATATCTTTTGGGAACAAAGGACGAATTGGACGGTCTACCAGACGGGAAGTCAGAATTGCCTTCTGGGAAGGACGGCTTTCACGCTTAATAAAAGAGCCCGGAATCTTTCCTACTGCATACAGCTTTTCTTCAAAATCAACCGAGAGAGGGAAAAAATCCACACCTTCACGAGGTTTTTGTGCAGCAGTAACATTTACCATAACGGTGGTATCACCATAGCGTACCAAAACAGAACCGTTTGCAAGACAA
Source organism: Negativibacillus sp. (assembly GCA_020024325.1). Taxonomy (GTDB): domain Bacteria; phylum Bacillota; class Clostridia; order Oscillospirales; family Ruminococcaceae; genus Negativibacillus. The sequence goes on along the minus strand of JAHHTY010000087.1, from coordinate 2,140 downwards.
GCCATTTTCCCTGTTTCAAAGGAAATTTTCTTGCCGGCAAGCTCTGTTTCAAACACTCTGAAATTTTCAAACATAGGTTGCAGCCTCCTTAAATTTTTCTATTCTCGGACGGCTGGGACAAGTACCCTTTTAGCAAAAAATCCAACTTCAAATCAATCTTCTGAAGCTCGATTTTATGCTAAAAACAGGTTGATTGCGCCCAACCGACCCTTTTTCCATTGAGTGATGTGTAAAAGGCAGAAGCACTGCGGATTTCTCCGAATGCTTCCGCCCCCCTTGTGAAGTCCGGAAAGAACTACTTTCTCAGACCCAGTCTTTCAATTGTAGCACGGTAACGATTGATGTCTTTTTTCTTCAGGTAGTTGAGCATATTACGACGACGACCTACCATTTTCAGCAGACCACGTCTGGAATGATGGTCATTTTTGTTAGCTTTGAAGTGCTCGGTCAGGTCGTTGATTCTCTTTGTGAGGATAGCGATCTGTACTTCTGCGGAACCTGTGTCGGTGTCATGCAGTCTGTTCTGTTCGATTACCTGTGTTTTTTCTTCTTTTCTCATCATGGTTCATTCACCTCATTAAAATATTTCACCGATAACTAGGTTTGAGGCTGGTGAAATGCCCGATTGTTCTGCACACAGCAAGAAATCTACGAAGCGGTTTCCTCAAACTGGGTTATGGCAATGTTATTGGCTGTGCAGCTTATTTTTACTGTCCAAAACAAGCCCACAACTTACTAAAACAGTATATCATATTCGTTTGTATTTGTAAACACTATTTTTAAAAACTATAACAATATTTTCCTTTTTGCAGCCGTTAGTGCTGACCGATGAGGATATCTTCCGGATGACCGTCACGAAAAACCATCTGTTCAATGTTTTCGGCAATATCCTGCATAACATCATCTTTATCGTTTGCTATCTGTTGTTTGAGCTGCTCGATACTGGAAAATTTTGTTTCCGGACGAACAAAGCGGAAGAAATAAACCTCCACAATTTTGCCATACAAATCGCCCGAAAAATCCATAATATAAGTTTCTGCAAGCGGGCCGTCAGAGCCGACTGTCGGTTTTACCCCAACATTGGTCACTCCCCCATACAGCTTGCCGTCAATGTTGACAACTGTGGAATATACACCATATTTAGGGACGATGTGATGTCTTGGGAAAACCTGATTGATTGTCGGAAAATCCATCATTCTGCCAATTTGGTTTCCGTATTCTACCTTTAAACGAATGGAAAAACGCCTGCCCAACATTCGGCTTGCCTGGTCCATTTTCCCTTGTAAAATTGCTTCACGAATACGGGTAGAGCTTACCGGTTCACCATCCATAGTGATTGGATTTAGCACATTGACCTTAACTCCATGCTTTTGTGCAATCTGACACAACTGTTCGGTATTTCCCTTTCCCATATTCCCAAAGGTAAAGTCATATCCGCAAGTCAATTCCTTTGCGCCCATCTTTTCAATCAGCATTTTTTCAACAAACTCCTCCGGCTCCAGATTTTTAAATGTATCAAAATCCGGCATGACTATCAGTTCAAAACCCATACGCTCCAGAATATTGCATTTCTGCTCGTCCGGTGTGAGCGCAACATAATTCTTTTTGTTTTTGGGAACGAAGTCTGAGATTGTATAAGTAAACACACAAGGGGTCAAAGCCCTGTTTTCCAGTGCTTTTCCCAACACCTCACGGTGTCCGATATGTACCCCGTCAAACAGCCCCAGCGCAACCGATGCAGGCTTTGCGGAATCCGGTTTTGTAAATTCTTTTGTAATCTTCAAGCTTTCATTTCCCCGTTTCCTTGAGTTTCTCTCTGTCAAACATTATAGACAGATTTCTGTCAATTTGCAAGGCAATTTGTTTGATTATATTTTAACAAAGACACTATTTTGTCCTTTTTCTACAAAAATTTCAAAACAGCTGTATTAAAAGGACATATTTGTTGCAGTTTATTTATTTTTCAGAAACAACTCTTCTTGACTCTATCATCAATTTTGTTTTCGTAAAACACAACAGCACAAACAAATCCTTATCCTTCTTTTCGTTATTTTTTTGTTTCTATTGCTCAGTTTTTGTTCTTTCATTCTAATATATTGACAAAAAAGCAACCCTGATTTTTCTTAAAATCATACTATAT
>JAHHTY010000086.1 GCA_020024325.1 Negativibacillus sp. | reverse complement strand
GTCGAAAAAAGTGGAAAAACTATAAAATAAAAGAAGATATCAGTTAAAAAAATTGTGAAAAACTGAGAATTAAAAAATAATAGCGTAATTAAATATAAAAAATATTGTACAAAATATGTGTTTTGAGATATAATAATATACAAATATCGCCATATTTGTATATTAAAATACAAATATGGCTTTCTATGGAATCGAAGGGAGCTACCTTATGGAAAATGAACAAGATACGGTGGAAATAGATTTGTTGGCGCTAGCACGAGCGGTATGGAAAAAAATATGGTTTGTTGTTGCTATGGTGATTGTTGGCGCAGCAATCGCATTTTCTTGTGCTAAATTTTTAATCGTACCTCTATATGAGTCCAAAGCAATGCTGTATGTTAATAACAGTTCTATTTCTTTGGGTAATACATCTTTTAGTATTTCTTCTGGAGAATTGTCAGCAGCACAGAGCTTGGTAGATACATATATGGTAATTTTAAAAAGTCGTTTGACATTGAATGCGGTTATTGAAAAGGCAAAATTACCGTATACATATGAAGAACTTGAAGAAATGGTTTCAGCTGCCGCAATCAATTCGACAGAAATTTTTGAAATTATAGTAACTGATGAAGATCCTGAAGAAGCAGAGTTGATAGCAAATACGATTGCAGATATTCTTCCACAGAAAATAGCAAGTATTGTTGAGGGAAGTTCGGTACGAATTGTCGATTATGCAATTGTACCTGCATATCCGGTTTCTCCAAATATCACAAAAATTACGTTAATTGGTTTTCTGTTGGGTGGAGTTTTGAGTGTAGGAATCATTGTTTTGATGGAAGTATTTAATGACTCGATCCGTACTGAAGACTATTTGATTCAAACTTACGATTTACCAATTTTAGCAGTGATTCCAGCAATGGGGAGTTCGACAAAGGCAGAAAAAAGTTATTTGGATAAACATTCTAAAAGGAGAAATCGGTAATGTTTTGGAATAATCACAAAAAAAATCAGAAGCTGTTTGCAGATCTTGCCAGTGAACAACAAAGTATGATTGGTGAACAATTAAACTTTGCATCTTCTGAAGCTTATAAATTACTTCGAACAAACCTGATGTTTTCCTTTCCCAGTGATAATCAGGCAAAAGTAATAGGAATTACAAGCTCTTTAAAAGGAGAAGGAAAAAGTATAACGGCAATCAATCTAGCATACACAATTGCTGAAACAAAAAAACGAGTACTTTTGATTGAATGTGATATGCGTTTGCCAACCATTGCAAAGCGTCTGAATTTAAAATCAAAGATTGGATTATCCGATTTACTTGTGGGAATGAATTCGTCAGAAGAAGTTTTGCAGTCAGGTGTTTTAACAGAAACACTGGACGTTATTCCAGCAGGCTCCATTCCTCCAAGCGCTTCGGAAATTCTGGAATCAGATCGTATGAAGTATACTATAGACAGATTATCAGAATATTATGATTATATTCTCTTGGATCTTCCTCCGGTTACGGTAGTTTCGGATGCTCTGATTGTATCGAAGTTAACTTCCGGCATGGTTATTGTAGTTCGTCAGGATTATGTAGGCAAGTCGGCTCTTGCAGAAACAATGCGCCAGATGAAATATGCTAATGCAAGGGTTTTGGGCTTTGTTTTTAATAGTGCAGATAATACAAACTCTCCATATAAAAAGTATTATCGCGACGATCAATATGGTGGATATGAATATGCGCATAATATTGATAATGTGCAGGGGAAAACGAAAAAATGATAGATTTACATTCACATATTTTGCCTAATATGGATGACGGAAGTAAAAGCACAGACGAGTCAATACAAATGCTCCAAATGGCAGCTGAACAAGGAGTTACCCATATTGCAGCAACACCTCATTTTTATGCAGATAAAGAATCACCGGAAAAGTTTTTAAAACGGCGCGAAGAATCTTATAACCGACTTTTGCAAGCGATACCTGAAGACAGTCATTTACCGACCATTCATTTAGGGGCAGAAGTTCGTTATTATGAAGGATTTAGCCAAACAAAAGAATTGTACGATTTGCGAATTGAAGGAATGGATCTTTTACTTCTAGAAATGCCGTTTACGCGGTGGAATGACCGCATGATTCAAGAACTTTCTCACGCACAGCAGTATCTTGGAATCCCGATAGTTTTAGCCCACATTGAGCGTTATTTAAATTTTCAACCCACGTTTGGCTTTTGGAAAAAAATAGAAGATACAGATGTTCTCATTCAATCCAATGCAAACTTCTTTATACAAAAAAACAGTAGAAGAAAAGCACTGTCTTTATTTAAAAAAGGCAGAATTCATCTGCTGGGTTCAGATTGTCATAATTGTTTCGTTCGTCCTCCTAATTTAGGAGAAGCGGTTTCAATATTAGAAGATTATTGTGATTCTGCGATCCATGAATGGTTGGAAGTACAAGAAACAAAATTAATAAAGGGTCAATGAAAGATGAAAGGATGTTTAATATGAAAAAATTGACAGTATTTCTTTTGGCAATGGCATTAGCAGCATCAACAGCAATTTCTACATCTGCGGTAGAATTTACCCCTAGTGTACAGGGTAAAGAAGCTCCAAGTGTAGTGGTTACTAAGGATGAAAACGGCAAAGAGGTTTATGCAAAAATCGTCAACAAAAATGGTGAGGTTGTAAACCTTGTAGGAAAAATTGGAATGACCGTTACCCCGGTATCCAAAGTAAACGAAGCTTCCGAAAAAATTTCCGATGCATTAGGAAATGCTTATGAGCAAGTTAAAGCTGCAACTTCTCTGACAGATCTTGTTCCACAGATTTCCGAATTTCTTTCCAAAACTTCTGAAAATATAAAAGCAGAAGATATGGTTGTACGTGATTTGTTTGATGTTGACATTGATGATGCAACAAGAGAACTTTTAAAAGATGGAAGCAGTATTGAAATTGCTTTCGATTTAGGTGTTTCTGCAGATGAGTTTGTCGTATGCCTGCATAATATTGGCGGTGATCAGTGGGAAGTAATTGATGCCAATAAAGTAATCAATAATGGTGACGGTACTGTAAGCGTACAGTTCACAAGCCTCAGCCCAATTGCATTTGCTGTTCAGAAATCTGGTACAACCGTTGAAAAAAGCACAACCATGGTTGAAGAAGATGCAGATGCTAAACCAAACCCAAACACTGGTGCAGGTAATGTAACAGGATTGGCAGCTGCTGTTTTAGGCTGCAGTGTTGTAGCTTTTACTGTAGCAAAGAAAAAATAATTGAATTCTATGATAGGTTAAGTTTGGAGGATTATCTATGCCCAATATGCAGATTCAAAAAAAACATCTTCCCAAAATCTTAGTATTAGTAGTAATTTTATTATGCTTTGCTGTGGTTTGGGCAGGAACAAGTTTTTGGGAATCTCATCAGCGTCAACAAGCAATGGAAAAACAGGAAGAAATTGATTTACCAGCTCGTAGAAGACGAGAAGGATGGATCGAAAAAAACGGAACATGGTATGCTCCGAAATCCAATCTGGAAACTTTGTTGATGATAGGTGTAGATAAAATGGAACCGCTGCAAGACTCCGGGAGCTATAACAATAATGCCCAAGCGGACTTTTTGTTGTTGGCAATCTTTGATAAAAACAAAGAAACAACAACAATCCTCCATATTAACCGTGATACAATGGCACAAATTCCAGTTTTAGGTGTAACAGGGCAGCCGGCAGGAACAATTACCGGACAGTTGGCTTTAGCCCACACTTATGGAAGCGGATTGCAGGATAGCTGTATGAACACAGTACAAGCTGTTTCCAATTTTCTGGGCGGTATCAAAATTGATCACTATGTCGGAATGACAATGGGTGCTGTTCCATATATCAATGACTTGATTGGAGGGGTTCCCGTAACAGTTCTGGACGATTTCTCAGGAATTGATGACAGCCTGGTTAAAGGCGAAGAAATCACATTAAAAGGGGAACAAGCACTGCACTATGTTCGAATCCGAAAGGATTTGGAAGATAGCACCAACCTCAACCGTATGCAAAGACAGCAACAGTATTTGATGTCGATGGCAGAACAAGTAGAAAAGCTTGGTGATGATTTTTCAGTATCAGCAGAGCAAATAGAAAAAATTTCAAAGCATATTGTTTCTGATTGTTCAATCGATACTTTATCTAGGATGGCAGAGCAGTTTGCAGACTATCCAATTCAAGAGATGCAGGATATGAAGGGCGAAGCCCAAAAAGGCGAAAAATATATGGAGTTTTATCCGGATCAAGACGCCTTAGAAAAACAAATCCAAGAGCTCTTTTATGAGGTTAAAGAGTAAAAAGAATTAGAAGAGTACTCGAGGAAAAAGAATATCCCTACGAGTACTTTTTTAATTCTTTTTTTGTTCGGATAAAAATTTTTCCTGTTGATAATCACTAATGATTCGTTCGTGTTTTGCACAACTATGAACACAGCAAAATACGACAAAGACAAGGCTGGATATAAATAAAAAAGAGATCAATATTAAAGCAATAATCATAATAATTTCTCCTAGATTCCACGCTACAATGTTTTTATAAAATAGTATATTTCAAATGAAAGAAAAAAGATGATGAATTGTGTAGTAAGGAGATTAATTTTTAGAAAGGGGAGATAAAATGTATAAACAGTTTGAAATGAGTTGGTTAAAACATCTGGATTTTTTTATGATAGACATATTTACTCTGGAATTCTCTTTTATACTATCTTATCTCCTGCGTTTTGGTTTGGATTTTTCTTATATGTCGGAATTTTACCTGCATATTTCATTATTGCTTATCATAATTAACGGTTTTGTAGCTTTTTTTGATGAAAGTTATCATAATATTCTGCGAAGAGGATACCTTAAAGAAGCAAAAGCAAGTATAAAACACATCACCTTAATCATGGCTTCTTTAATGTTCTATTTATATTTTACTAAACAGAACACAAAGTTATCTCGAGAGTTTTTTATATTTCTCCTTCTTTTTTCGATGTGCTTTTTGTATTTATTCAGATGTGGTTATAAAAACCTATTAAAACAATATAAAGATAAGAAACAAGAGAAAAAGTATCATATGGTTGTTCTTGCATCCAG
>JAHHTY010000085.1 GCA_020024325.1 Negativibacillus sp. | reverse complement strand
GCTGACTGTGCTAACAGTCACAAATGCTTTCGGGTCGTTTTGGCGGATATAATTCATTAGGAGTGCGTATTCATTCTTAGCAAGAATTGTGACTACTTCCTGTTTTACAGAACCGTCATAACCGCCTTTTGCATCATACAGGGTAACGCCGCGCTGCAAATCGTGCATGATATAATTTGCCAACTCCTCATGTTTTTCCGAAAGAATACAAACACGTTTTCTGCGAGAGAAGCCGTCGATATATTCGTCCAAAATTAAACCGTTAAAATAAGTACCCAAGATACCAACTACCAAAGTTTTGGTATCATATACTAAAATGGTGCTGGCAACGGTGAGAACACCGACAATCATGATACCTTTTCCCAGTTCCAAATGCAGATATTTATTCAAAACTTTTGCAATTATGTCTAGTCCACCCGAAGAGGCATTTGCATTAAACATCAAAGACTGACCAACGCTGACAAGAATGATGCAACACATGGTATCCAAAATTACATCCCCTGTTAAAGAAGGATTGTTCGGGAATATCATCTCAAATATGTACAAGAAAATCGGCAGTAAAATTGAGGTATAAACGGTCTTTCCGCCAAATTCTTTGCCCACAAAGACAAAACCGATTATAAGACATATTACATTTAGGATAAAGGTCATTACCGAAACCGATACCGGAATAAAGTTAACCAGTACGATTGCTAAACCTGTGATACTTCCAAGAATAATATTAGCAGGCATCATAAAGAAATACACTGCCATTGCGGTAATCATAATACCCACTGTTATAACAGCATAGTCTTTGATTACACCCATTTTTTCGTTTGTCTTTTCCACCGTAAACAGTTCCTCCCTTTGCAGAGCTTTCTCTCAACAGCCTGCTTTAAATTAAATGATTAAAAAGCACCGTTTTCCCTAAAAATTCCAGAATAATTCCCCCTGTTTATAAAACATCGGGGGAATCTTGCTGCTTTCTATTCTTTCTTCTATTGTAACGCATTTTACGCAAACTTTCAAGATTTTATTTTCTTTAAAAATCTCGACTGTAGGGTTTGTGAAAAACAACCTTGAAAAGCTTCAGCATCAGTGGCAGATATGTCAAAACAAACACGCATACTGCGGTCATCATCACTGTTTTCTTTGCTTTTGATGGAACCAAAAGCCCTATCATTACACCAATAGAACACAGACAAAGTTTGATAACGGTAAGGTCTTTCCAATCGGATTGTTCCAGATATTCATTTGCGATAAAAAACAAGTTTTTCATCAAATTCACCTTCCTTTTTGTCGGTAAGTTTTTCCTTAATATTCAGAAAAACTGTTATGATTTCCATTTGTCGGTCGCTATCCTTTTTTTGTTTAACTTTTTTTTCACGCTTTCACGAATCAAACTATAAATAACCGAAAGCATTGGAATTGAAATCAAAATTCCTAATACACCCATCAAACTGCCACCCAATGTAACTGCAACCAAAACCCAAATAGCGGGCAATCCAACGGACCCTCCAACAACCTTTGGATAGATAACATTTCCCTCAAACTGCTGAAGGCATAAAAACAAAACGATAAACCAAATCGCACGCAGTGGATCAACCATTAAGATTAAGAACGCACCTATCACACAGCCGATAAAAGCGCCAAATACCGGAATCAATGCAGTAAAAGCAATCAGCACGCTGATAATTAAAGCATATGGGAAACGCAAGATTGACATGGTAACAAAAAACAGTGAACCCAAAATAACCGCTTCGATACACTGACCGGATAAGAAATTGGAAAATGTTCTGTTAATCAGTTTTCCCACCTGCACCAGATAATCTGCGTGTTCTTCTTTTAACACCGCATAACAAACCTGTTTAAGCTGACCTATCAGTTTTTCTTTGTTCATTAACAAATAGAAAGAAAAAACAATTGCCAAAAATCCGGTGACAATTCCGCTGAAGATAGATGCTGCAATATTAAAGGTGGTGCTTAAAACATTGCCTGCACCGTTCTGCAAAAATCCTACCATATTCATAATGGTTTCCTGCCAGTTTACATTCAGGTTAAAGTCAATGTTTTCTAACCATATTGCCACTTGGGGCATCCAGTTCATCAGTTCCAAGCTCCATTGATGCAATTTTTCCGGGAATGCTTTAAAGCTGCTCACAATCATTGTCACGTTATTTGCAATCTCCGGGACAATCAGGAAAGCTCCGATAAAAAGAACTCCAATCACCAATATCAGCGAGAGCATTAAACTCAGCGGACGTTTTGCCTTATATAAAAACGGTTCTTGCACCGCTTTTCCCTTCGCTGCTTTCAGCTTTCTTTGATGTGGGTTTTCAAACAATACTCTTTCCAAAAAATGCATCGGAACATTGATAACAAACGCTAATGCACCACCAATAAGAAACGGCAATATCAAACCGATTAACAAACCCACAATTTTTCCGATAAAATCGGTGTTTTTCAGTCCCCAGTTCAGCAAAATGGCAAAGGCAACAATCCCCAGTATTTTTTTTATATTTTCTTTATCTAACTGCATCTCATTTTTTCTCCCTAAACATCTAAAATTTATGGCTGTGCTGTAAGACAAAGCTCACCTCTGTTTTTGGGCATTACAAGAGAGCATGAGCCTTCTAAAAGTGAGAGGTCATCACATACTGTAAAATCTCCCCACAAATGAATTGGCACAACCTTATTTACTGATACATTGCGTAAAAAACAATTTAAACCTTTCATCCTATTCTGCTCCTGCCTTGGATCCACCGGTACGAATGCAAGGTCAATTTGTCTATCACCAAGTGCCTTGCTCAGATACTCCATTTCCCTCTTATATCGCTGCTCCTGATCCTGGTTGAAAGACTCTTCTTCTCCCTCCCAATACCACCAATTTAAATCACCTGAATGATAAATCAGCCTGCCGTCGATCTCCACTAAATAGGCTACTCCAATATCAGTTGAATCCAAAGTCGTAATTTTGCAGTCATCCAGTTTCTTTTCCATATGAGGATGGACAAAAATTCCGTCAGCGTACAGTTCTTCCATTTCCTCCAGCAAAATATAACGTACCTTTGGCAAAATGTTTTTCCATTCAAAAATTTTTTGATCAAAGTGGTCATGATGCTCGTGGGAAACAAACACCAATACATCTTCATTGCTAATCTCTTTGGGGTCCAGATATCCTTGAGCCAGCCCTTGTCCTTCTTTGGGACAGAGAGCTTCTCCAAACAAATCAAACAATAACAAGTGATTTTTTGTTTTCACCGCCACTGCACTGTGATCCAAATACCATGCTTTCATGCTCTGCTCTCCTTGTCGTTTTAAGATACAAAAAAAGGTCGCATCGGCGACCTTTTTTCCATCATAAACTAGATGGTTTCCTCTTTTTCTTCGCCTTCATTTGCTTCTGAAGGGGTTTCACCCTCTGCTGGTTCTTCACAAGGTGTTTCTGTCTGTTCTGCCGGTTCTGTAAACAGTTCGATTGTTACTTCCGGTTTATCTTCTTCCTCTTGTTCTTCATGGAAAAATTCGTCGCCCACAGCTTCTTCCGCTGCAGTTTCTTCTACGTCAGACTGCTGTTCTTGTGTATCGCATTCGTCCTCCGGACAACCTTCACAACCACATGGGCACTCGGTGTAGTCATCCTCGCTATTGCTGCGATCTTTAATCAGTTTAACGCATACAGCAGCAGCACCCGCTGCAACGGCTCCCAATACTGCTAAAATAGCTGCCTTTTTCATATTTTAAAAATCCCCTTTCTAATTTTGGTGGTAGAATTCTATGTTACTTTCATATATAACATAAAATGAAACATTTGTCACTAGTAATTTAATTAACAATTTAATAATTTTCTATCTTTTGTTCTTTTTTCAAGAAATTTTCTAAAAATTTCCCGGGAAATATACAATATTTTTTGAAAACGCAATTTTACACTTTATTCCTTTGCTAATATAAGCTATAATAAGACTGATTTTGATGAATGCCAATCGCAACAATTTTAGATTTTTTATTTTAACTGAAAATCTATTTTGTTTTAGGTTTAAAAGGAGTCTTTTATTATGAACGTGTTAATTATCGGATGCGGCAAAGTAGGTTCTCGCCTCGCAGATGTTCTGTGTCAGCTTGGTCATGATGTATCCATCATTGCCTCAAAACGGGAGAGCTTTGACCTGCTCTCCGATGATTTTTCTGGATTTACCATTCAAGGTGTGCCCATTGACCTTGACATCCTTCGTCAGGCAGGCATCGAGGGCTGTGATGCTGTTGCTGCCGTTACCGAAGATGATAATACCAATATCATGGTTTGCCAAATTGCACGAGAAATATTCAATGTTAAAAAAATTATTGCTCGTATCTTCGACCCTTTGCGTGAAGATATCTTTTCACGTTTTGATATTCAGTCAGTATGCCCAACCAATATTACTGTATCCTCTGTTTATTCTATGCTCACTAACCGTACTCAAACCCGTCACCTCACTGTTGGAAACGAAGTTCTTTCAGTTTCTACCATGAAGGTTCCAAATGAATTGATCGGCAAAACTGTAATGGAAGCTGCACACTATCTGCAACCGGAATCTTTGATTGCGATTGTAGATGAAACCGGAACAATTACCATGGCAGTGGATGTCTTGATTGGCTCTGCACATCACAACACAATCGCAGCCACTGATAAACTGCTAGTCAGCACCGACATTCGATAATCATATATGCGGAAAGGAAATTTATTATGAATGTTATTGTAATTGGCGGAGGAAAGGTTGGTTTTTATCTGTGCAAAACATTATTGGAACACGGTCATCAACCCCTCATCATCGAAAAGAATAAACGCACCTGTGAATATGCTTCTAACCAACTGGACATTTCCACCATTAACGCCGATGGTTCCACCATCGAAGCCCTGACCACCGCAAATGCTGCCAAAGCGGATGCTGTTATTGCCGTTACAGGACTGGACCAAGACAATCTTGTTTCCTGTCAGCTGGCAAAAAAAATTTTTCATGTACCAAAAACCGTTGCACGTATCAACAATCCTAAAAATGCTGCCGTAATGAAACTTTTGGGTGTTGATATTCCGATTTCCAGTACAGACAATATTGCCCGTCTGCTAGAACGTGAGGTTGATACTGCCCGCATCAAATCTTTACTTTCTCTGAATCGTGGTGAAGCCTCTTTAAGTGAGATGTTAATTCCGGACGATTATATTTTGCACGGAAAACGTCTGTTTGAACTGGACATCCCTGAAGATGCTGTTATTACTGCTATCTTTAGAGGGGACAAGCTAATTATTCCTCGAGGAAACGCACAGATTATGAGCGGAGATAAAATTCTTGTTATTGCAAAAGACCGCATCCTTCACGAACTTTCGGAGGCGCTCAAATTAAAATAGCAAAAAGTAAGTTAGGGTCCGGAAAAAATCGAAAAACAATTTAAAATACTGAAA
>JAHHTY010000084.1 GCA_020024325.1 Negativibacillus sp. | reverse complement strand
TTTGTCAACACTTTTTTTCAAAAAAATCGATTTTTTTGAAAAAAGAGAGGAAATTCTTTCCTCTCTTCTCCTTTTTTCCCTTTTTTATGCGGATTTTTAGGGTTATTACACTTAATAAAATTTTTAGGTTTCTTTGCAGATAATATGTTTTTTTGCATTTTAAAGATATATTATCTCTTATAAAGTAAAATACAAAAGCATCTTTACTCCTTTTTAAACTCCATTTTGATAATAAAACGGCAGGCATCCTATGCAATCCGAAAATTACATAAAATGCCTGCCAAAATGATATTTTATTCTTTACTGTTCTGACTCACCGCTGCCCTAGATGGTATTTTCTATTGCATATGGGTCCGGATTAGGACATTCTTCTTGTTCAAATCCTCTGGTTGTCAGATAGGTTCCCTGTTCCATATGACGGCAATCATCTGCATATTCCATGCGAACGGTCATATCGTCATTGAAAATAAACTTGCTGACAGATGCATTTGCTACCATGCAGTTTGGCATATCCTCAAAAGGTTTACCGCTCACTGCATGGATATAGGCGGATATGGCAATTCCGTGGCTGACTGCCAGAATCACCTTTCCTCTATTTTTTTCTGCCAAACGATTGATGGTCTTTACAATGCGATCGGAAACATCTCGCATTGATTCTCCCCCTGGACACTCCAGCGTTGCTGGATGGCTGTGCATAGCTTCAATTACTTCGGGATATTCTATTGCAAGTCGACTAAAGCGTCTACCCTCCAAAAGTCCCCCATTCAGCTCAATTAACCCCGGTTCTTTAATCGGAGTCAATTTCTCCATCCCGTGCATTGATGCAATATTTTCCGCTGTCTGTCTTGCACGGGTTAAAGGACTTGTGTACAATACATCAATTTTAGATGAACTAAATGCCATACCCAACATCTGTGCTTGCCGAATGCCGGAAAGGTTTAGCGGATTATCTATAACACCTTGAAACCTTCCTTCAAAATTGCCTCCGGTTTCTCCGTGTCTGATAAGATATAAAATTGTCATGCTTTCATCCTTTCTAACACGGATTCTCTCCTCTCACCACTGCCTTCTTCTTACAAAAGGATACAACTATACCTTTACCAAGGTTTTACAGTTCCAACAATCTCATTTATGTCAGAAATACCGTTATCTTTGAGCCACTGTTCCATACCATCAATCACTTCAACCGGTGCTTTTGGATTATAGAACATAGCAGCACCAATCTGAATGGCACTTGCACCCGCCATCATCATCTCGATTGCATCCTGCCATTTTTCAATTCCGCCCATACCGATTACAGGAATTTTAACACGGTTTGCTACCTGCCAAACCATGCGAACCGCTACCGGAAATACTGCCGGGCCGGAAAGTCCACCCACATTATTGTGTAAAATCGGGCGACGGGTATTGATATCAATTCTCATGCCAAGCAAAGTATTGATTAAGGAAACTGCATCTGCTCCCTGTGCCTCTACTGCCTGTGCAATCGAGGCAATATCGGTAACATTTGGAGAAAGCTTTACAATCATTGGTTTTTTTGCATATTTGCGAACTTCTTTTACAACCTTCTCCGCACTTTCGCAGCTGGTTCCAAATGCAGCACCGCCTTGTTTTACGTTTGGACAGGAGATGTTCAGCTCAAACATATCAATATCACTTTCGGAAAGACGCTCTGCCAGTGCGCAGTAATCCTCAATGCAGCTTCCTGCAATATTTGCAATCTTTACGGTGTCCTGTGTGGCAAGGTATGGCATATCATGTTTTAAGAAATGTTCTACACCCGGGTTTTGCAAGCCAACCGAGTTTAGCATACCACTTGGTGTTTCGGCAATTCTCGGAGGAGGATTGCCCAGCTTTTCATTAAAGGTCATTCCTTTTAAGGAAATACCGCCCAATCGGCTGAGTGGATACATCGTTTCGTACTCTCTGCCAAAGCCAAAGCAACCGGAAGCTGTAATAACAGGGTTTTTAAATTCCACTCCTGCAATATTTACTTTTAAATTAGTCATCGAATACCACCCTTTCTGCTTCAAACACCGGTCCGTCTTTGCAAACGTGCAGATAAGTTATCGAACCATCATCTCTGCGGATTGGTGTTGCACAGCCAAGGCAAGCCCCCACACCGCACGCCATACGCTCTTCCAACGATACCTGGCAGCGGACGCCGTGTTCTGCACACATCTTTGCTACAAACTTCAGCATAACCTTTGGTCCGCAGGCATATACAATATCCGGCAATCCCTGTTCAAAACGCTGTTTAAGTAAATCGGTAACCAATCCATGGTGCCCTGCCGAACCGTCGTCGGTTGCCAGCATAACATTGTTTTTTTGTGCTGCAAAATCATCGGTCAAAACAATTTTATCCTTGCTGCGGAATCCCAGAATTGCGGTTGCATTCTCTCCGTAAATCTTTGCGGTTTCCAGCATTGGCGGAACACCGATTCCGCCTCCCACTACTACTGCCTTTTTGTCGGGAGAAAGAAGCTCGAATCCGTGACCCAAAGGTCCCATTACATCCAGCATATCCCCTTCTTTTGTGTTTGCCAGAACCTTTGTACCCTCTCCGCGAATGTCAAACAAAATACGAAGTGTTCCCGCCTTTTTATCCACTTCACAGATAGAAATCGGTCTTCGCAAAGTAAAACCCGGCACACGAATGTGTACAAACTGTCCTGCTTTGGAAATAGCGGCAATGTCAGGACATTCAATAGTAAAGTCACACATACATCCCGGACGGATTTTTCCGACACGGTAAATCCCCTGTAAATATTCCACGATAAAATCCCCCATCTATTGTTGATTTGCATAACACAGCCTTGTTCCTTGGTAAGATACTTCGGCTTGTTTTCGCAGTCAATATTGATTTTATTTTATACGAAAATATTCTTTTTTACAAGCCCTTACCCTGTCCAAAAAAGTCCCTGTCTGTTTTTCTCTTAAAGATTATTTTATGAAGAATCCCCCGTCCATACTTTTATAAGCATAAACGAGGGATTTTTTTAAGAATCGGAAAGCTGTGTATTTTCCAATCTTTTAAATAAACGATTCAGCACTAAAATAGCTGCGGTTGCAAGAATAACTTCGGCACAGAACTGTGCATAGGCTAAACCATATAAACCAACTGCCGCATTGAGAATAAACAGTGCCGGAATCTCCAGTACAATTTTGCGCAAAATTGCAAACAGTAGTGACTCTCGCCCCATTCCCACTGCCTGAAAAACTCCCACCGCTAAAAAGTCGATGGACAAAAATGGCAATGCGAGGCAAAATCCCCGCATCAAGTGGGAACCGTATTCAATGATAACCTCATTTTTCATAAACAGAGATACCCAAAATCCCGGGAAAACGAAAAACAAAACTGCTACAAAAATAATAACACTTAGTGCAGCTTTCCTTGCAAAGTTGACAGCGTTTTTCATACGGAAAATGTTTCCGCTGGAATAATTGTAGCTGACCAAAGGCATTACACCTTGAGAAATTCCCTGAGAAACATACATCGGAACCATAGAAATCTTTTGGCAGATACCAATAGCTGCCACAGCATTTGCTCCATAAGAGGAAGAAAAGTTATTCAAAATAGTCATTCCTGTAACATTCAGCAGATTTTGAATGGAGGCAGGGACCCCCACTGCACATACTCCCATAACAATATCTTTTCTCAAGGAAAATTTTTTCGGGTCGATGCAAACATAGGTCTTTCCTTTTTTTACCATCAGCAAAACAAAGAAATACAAACAAGCAACACAGTTGGAGATAAAGGTCGCACAACCTCCGCCGCCTGCCCCCATATTGAACCCCCACGGAAGAATAAAAACAGGGTCTAATATAATATTAAGCAGACATCCGCTCATGGTTCCGATACTTGCGTGCATTGCAGAACCTTCGGCTCGCACAAGATATGCCATAACCACATTTAAAATAGCAGGAACTGCACCGCATTGTACTGTCCAAAAAAGATATTCCTGCGTTGCTTGTGTGGTAACGGCATCCGCTCCCAACATCTCTAACAAAGGCTGCATAAAGATGGTACACAACAATGAAAAAATGGTTCCACATATGATACAGCAATAAAATCCAAAGGAGGAGCTTTTATAAACTGTATCAAAATCTTTTCTGCCCAAGGCTCGGCTCATCATACTCGAACTTCCCACACCAAACAGATTGTTGACCGCATTAAAAGCCAACAACACCGGAGCGGCAAGTGTAACCGCAGCATTTTGCACCGGATCATTGAGCACCCCTACCCAGAAAGTGTCTGCCAGATTATATAATATCATAACCAGTGAACTTAACACTGTCGGCACAGCCAGTTGAGCAACTGCCTTGGGAATCGGAGTTTGTTCAAATAAAACAACTTTATCATCCGATTTTTGCATAATCACATCTCCCTGATTTTATTTTAATAATATCCCTTATTATAGCATTTTTGACTGCAACTGAATAGATGCACTGTAAAACACCCCCAACTTTCCCTCGTTACAATTAGCATAGCCTTGCATTCCTTTTATAAGTATTGTATAATAAATCTGCATAATTTTTTATGCAGTCAGTCGCAAGTTCCTGACTTTAAAACACACTACGAAAGGAAAATTAAATATGAGAAACAACACTGTAAAGAAAATGGCTGTAACCGCAATGGTGGCTGCACTGTATTTTGCGCTGAGTCTACCGTTTATGACCCTTTTGTTTGGTCCTGTACAGCTGCGAATTGCAGAGGCTTTTACCTTGCTGCCGGTATTTTCCACTAATCCGATTGCAGGGCTTACCCTTGGCTGCGTTTTAGTAAATGCTTTCGGGGCATTTACCTCTGCAAACATCCTCGGTCCTTTGGACATTGTCATCGGCTCTGCCGCAACATTGTTCGCCGCCTTTTTAAGCTACCACTTCCGTGAGGTTCGCTTTAAAGGTTTGCCGCTTCTTTCCGCATTGATGCCTGTTTTGATAAACGGTATTATCATCGGACTGGAACTCACCTTTGTAATGAGCAACGGCTTTGATTTTACACTCTTTTTAATCAATGCCGGACAGGTTGCACTGGGTGAAGCAATTGCCTGCTTTGCTTTAGGTCTGCCTTTGGTAAAGGCTTTGGAGAAAACCGGAATTGCTAAAAAGATTTTTTCCGACTGTGACCAAAACCCTCAAAAAATTGCATAAATATTTTGCTTATGTATTTTATAAATTTACTATCAACTAATTTATCCGAACTTGCCGACTCAAAGAATATCCTTTGAGTCCTTTTATTTGTACTGTTTTTTGGTTTAATATCATAAACTGTTTCTATCCCCACGAAAGGAGCCTTGCTATGACCTCACTTCCTGTTTTTTCTGTTCCTTGCTTTTCTGATGTCGATGTGTGCCCTCCTCTGCGTTTTACTCATCTTCTCTCCGAGCAATCAGACACTTTGCCTTTAGAATCTATTACCTATATTACCATGACCTCTTGGCATACTGAACAGGAACTTGTTTTTTCCTTTACTTGCTTTGAATCCCCTTCCCCTGATTTCATGTTTCAAATTACATTGGGAGAAGATTGTCCTCTTTGTCTATCTTTTTCCGGTAAAGACTCTCAGCTAGTTGACGGGGTGACAATCAGACGAAACGGCGGCGAAAATCTGGA
>JAHHTY010000083.1 GCA_020024325.1 Negativibacillus sp. | reverse complement strand
CATATCATCATGAATGGCAGGTTTTATTAAAAATCACTAAACTTTAAGAATAATATGATTTTTATTATATTCAATCATGCCATCTTTCTGCATTATGGAAAGTTCATTACACATGGTGCTGCGATCAACGTTTAGATAATCTGCCAACTGCTGTCGATTATATGGAATGAGAAAAGAATTGCTTTTCGCGCGTTTTGCAGACTCTGAAAAATAGGACATCAGTCGTCCTCTGATTGATTTAGAACTGGTGTGTTGAATTCTTTGAGATAACTGAAGGCTTTTATGGGCGCAAACAGTCAGCAAATTCCGAATCAATCTTGTGTGAAAAGGACAGGCATTGCTGCAAGTAGTCAAGACACGTCCGACATTTACAAATAATACAGTAGTATCTTCTACGGCAGACACTGTAACCAGCATTGGTTGCCCCGGAATGCAGGCGTACACCTCGGCAAATACAGAACCCGGAGGAACATTTCCCAAAATACTGCTGTTTCCCCAAATATCATTGCAAGATATCATAGCCATACCGGACAAAATAATTCCAATATTCTCTGTAACGCTGCCATCTGAAAGGATTGTTTCTCCTTTTTTATAGTTTTGTGTTATGGGGCTTAAACAGTTTAAAAGAAGTGTAATTTCCTGTTCTTGCAATCCGCGAAACAACATTATATTTGACAAATTCATATTTTTCCTCCTTTGTTGTTATAACAACATACTTTTGCCTTTAATTATAGTATGATTTAACCGACGACACAAGAGAAAGGATGAAAGTAAAATGATTCGTAAGATTATTCAGATAAACGAAGAAAAATGTAATGGCTGTGGTGCCTGTGCTGAAGCGTGTCATGAAGGTGCAATTGGTATGGTGAATGGAAAAGCCAAGCTGCTGCGTGACGACTATTGTGACGGATTGGGCGATTGTCTGCCAACCTGTCCAACAGGTGCAATCTCCTTTGTGGAACGGGAAGCCGCTGCATATGACGAAAAGGCTGTACAAGAAAATATGAGAAAAAAGGCTGGGCAAAATCATACTGCTGTTTTTCATTCAGGATGCCCCGGAAGTCGGGTACAACGTATCCCACAGCCGAAAAAAACTGCTTCCTCCATTCAAACACAGGTGGATTCCCAGCTTGGACAGTGGCCTTGCCAAATCAAGCTGGTTCCTGTTAACGCTCCATATTTTGACAATGCAAAGCTCTTGATTGCAGCCGACTGCTGCGCATATGCTTATGCCAGAATGCACGATGAATTCATGCGTGGAAAAATTACAATAATCGGCTGTCCTAAGCTTGACAATATAGACTATAGTGAAAAACTGACACAAATCATTCAAAACAATAACGTGCAAAGTGTAACGATTGTCCGCATGGAAGTTCCTTGCTGCGGCGGACTGGAATTAGCAACGAAAAAAGCATTACAAGCAAGCGGAAAATTTATTCCTTGGCAGGTGGTCACTATATCCATTGATGGCAAAGTTTTAGACTAAGAGTGCTAAGTGTAAAAACGATGATTTGGAAAATCTCTATATCAATCTAAAATAAAACTATATAAAGAAGGTGATAATTATGGGAGTAAAAATAAAAAATATCACACATTCAGAGGTGCTGACACTAAAAGAACAGATTTTTTACCAAGAAGGTCAGGTTGTCAGCAAGACATTAGCTCAAAATTCTGCATTAAGTATTACTCTGTTTTCATTTTCAAAAGGAGAGGAAATCAGTACTCATAAATCAAGCGGAGATGCTTTTGTTACTTGTTTAGACGGCGTTGGAAAGATCACCATTGATGGTATTGAATATTTGCTTCATGAAGGTGAGTCTATCGTAATGCCGTCTGAACATCCTCATGCGGTTTATGCACAAGAAGCATTTAAAATGCTCTTGGTTGTTGTGTTTTAACCAAAGATAAAACAATAAAGAAAAAGGAATAACATTCAAAAAATTTTATATCTCAGATGGGGAGCTAAGTGTACCATTTCATTTTTTGATAATTTTGAAGGAGGTTTATTATGGAACCAAAAATGTTTTGCTATCAATGTCAGGAAACTGCCGGATGTAAAGGATGCACCATGTCCGGCGTATGCGGAAAAAAACCGGATGTAGCAGCTATGCAAGATTTGCTGGTCTATGTTACAAAAGGAATTTCTTCCATTACAACCATGCTGCGTCAGGAAGGAAAACAGGTATCTGCCAAAATAAACCATTTGATTACTTTAAACCTGTTCATCACCATTACCAATGCAAATTTTGACAAGGAAAGTATAGAAGAAAGAATCCGTGCTACTCTTACAGCTAAAGAAGAATTGCTGACGCAGCTCCAAAAAACATCTGCTCTGCCTGAAGCTGCTCAATGGGATGGCAGCGGCGACTGGGAACGCAAAGCCGGAATGGTTGGAGTGCTTTCCACTGAAAATGAAGATATCCGTTCTCTGCGAGAATTGATTACCTATGGTTTAAAAGGCTTGTCTGCCTACTCCAAACACGCAAACGTTTTGCTCAAAAATGATGATGAGCTTGACGCATTCCTTCAAAGAGCACTGGCAGCAACACTGGATGACAGCCTCAGTGTTGAAGATTTGATTGCACTGACTATGGAAACAGGTAAATATGGGGTTTCCGGTATGGCTCTGCTGGACAAAGCCAACACGGATGCTTATGGAGATCCCGAAATTACAAAAGTAAATATCGGCGTTGGAAAGAATCCCGGAATCTTGGTGTCCGGTCATGATTTGCGTGATTTAGAAATGCTGCTGGAACAAACACAGGGCACCGGTGTTGATGTGTATACACATTCCGAGATGCTTCCTGCACACTATTATCCGGCTTTCAAAAAATATCCCAACTTTATTGGCAACTACGGAAATGCGTGGTGGAAACAAAAAGAGGAGTTTGAATCTTTCAATGGTCCAATTTTGATGACAACCAACTGCATTGTGCCACCGAAGGACAGCTACAAAAACAGACTTTATACAACCGGAGCAGCCGGATTCCCCGGTTGTACACATATTCCGGGAGAAATCGGAGAACAGAAAGATTTTTCCATGATTATTGAACACGCTAAAAAGTGTCCTGTACCGACCGAAATTGAAACAGGAGAAATCATCGGTGGATTTGCTCATGCACAGGTTTTTGCTCTGGCAGATAAAATTGTCCAAGCTGTAAAGAGTGGCGCAATTAAGAAGTTTGTGGTTATGGGAGGCTGTGACGGACGCTCTAAAAGCCGAGATTATTATACCGAATTTGCGAAAGCTCTTCCCAAAGATGCTGTAATTCTTACCGCCGGCTGTGCAAAATACAAATACAACAAACTATCTTTGGGCGACATCAACGGTATTCCTCGTGTTCTGGATGCCGGTCAGTGCAACGATTCTTACTCTCTTGCAGTAATCGCCCTGAAGCTCAAGGAGATTTTTGGTCTTGATGATATTAACGACCTGCCGATTTTTTATAACATTGCATGGTATGAACAAAAGGCAGTTATCGTTTTGTTAGCTCTTCTGTATCTTGGTGTAAAAAATATTCATCTTGGACCAACACTTCCGGCTTTTCTCAGCCCTAATGTAGCAAAGGTTCTGGTTGATAATTTCGGTATTGCGGGAATCGGTACTGTAAAAGAAGACCTGGATTTGCTTTTCTAAACTATAATACTCATTAACGGCAAACTAATTCAAACAATTATCACCATGAAAATAGTTTCATTTTAAAATAATACATAGTTGCTTAAAACAAAACCATCTGCCATAATCATGGCAGATGGTTTTGTTACTTAACATTTTTTCTTAAAGATACTGCATAATAAATCTAATATCTGTATTTCTTTTTCTAAACTATTTTATAATTGTGTATAATCTTTTTTCTATCCTTTATTTTTAATCATATACAGTCCAAAGAGAATACACTCATTACATTGTATAGAAGCTTCATATAAACATTCAAAACGGCTAAAAAGGGAACCTCTATTATCGCTCTCCTTCAGCTGCTGTGTTAAAAAGAATGTTGTCCTTATTAAAACAACCGTTTTACCGTTTGCATATTTTAAAAGCCTTAAATTTTCTTTTAAAGAGTTATTCTAGATAAAAGAAATATAACCTTTTTCCTGAGCTTTAAAATCTTTCGGATTCTGACTGTCATAAACAACTTCCATTTCCTCGTTCAAAACAACCAGCCTTCTGCCCTCCGGAACCTGCGGCAGTTTTTCAAGTTTTTCACTGAAACGATAAACACAGTTATACTTTGTCTGTGGTAAAGTTTCAAAGGTTTCTCCTTTATAATCTGCAAGGGCAGATTCTTCACGATAGAGATAAGAAGCCACATAACAATGCTCCACTCCATCCATCTGCACAAAGTATGGGTCAATCAAATCTCGGCTGCCGTTAGAAGGAGTAAGCAAAAATCCGCTGCCGGTATTGTCATCCTTTGGAACAAATGCACCCTCAAATCTTCCATAGATTTCCCCATCAGGTACAGAACTAAAGGAGGCAACCAAAACTCCCTCTATATCGGACAAACGCTCTATTGAAAATCCATTCATCATCTCGTTGCTGACCATATCCTGCTCGCTCAAATCAATTGCAAGATAGCGTTTTCCGATTCTCTTTTCCCAGACCTCGGACAGTTTTGGATAATTTTGAGCTTTCATAGCGTGTGGAGAAACTTTTCCGCGATAGGTATAGAATAAAAACTTGCCCTGCGGATATTCTTTAAAGAAATAATGTTCACCGCTAGCATCTTCAAAATCTGTTCCGTTAAATTTTAAGTTGCTGTAAACGGGCTTGCTCCTGCCTCTGGTATCTTTATTTATAATGGTCAAATCCGTTCCGAAGAAATGTGTTTTGTAAATCTGACTTGGTACAAGATAGGTTCCATCAAACTTTTCCACCAACTCTTTTGGAACAATTTGATATTTCTTATAAAGATTGATTCCCTTTTCTTCATACATATAAAGAGCAAACATTCTTAAAATTTCTGCCTGTACGTCAATTTTGCAGTCATGTGTTTCACTGATTGTCAAAACCGCATTATATTTTGGAATAACAATCAGCTTGCTTGTAAACTGGAAGCTGTTTCCGCCCTTCACTTGAACGTGTTCTCCTAAATCATAATCAGGGTCTTTTAGCTCAACATTATCCCAGCCCAAACCATAGCAGAGGGTGTCCTTATCTTCCGGCATGAAGGTTACACCCTGCATCTTCCTCATTTCCTCTTTGCTCTGTTCGCTGATGACAGCATTTCCACACAGAAAAAGATTGCCGAATTTACACAGGTCAGGCATAGTCGTTGTAAATCCACCGCATCCCTGCAAATAGAAATATTCTGCCGATTTTCCGTCCTCTCGAATGACCTGATAATCCGGATTCAGCACAGTGGATGACCTTGTGGAGTCTGCCCCAATTGGTTCTGTTATGTATTTTTTGCAAAATTCACCAAAAGGAATACCGGAAACCTTTGCAACCACCATTTCTGCAAGTGTAAATCCATCATTGCAGTAAACCGAGTATTCTCCGGGATCTGCTTTCAGATGGCTTTTTGCAAAATGTGCATAAACCTCTTGATAATAGGCATCATTATCTGCTGTGCCAACGTGGGTAGCGGAAAAGTGTTTCCACTGTGTACCGGGCAATCCGCTTGAGTGGTTTAAACAATGGCGGAGGGTAATTTGGCGATATCTTTGATCCAACATTTTAAAATCAGGCAAATATTCACACACTGGTTTGTCCAGTTCTAGCTTTCCTTGCTCCACCAGCTTCATGACTGCCACGGTACAGAAAATTTTAGAAATAGAGCAAACATTATAAGTGTTGTGGTCAGTTGCCATTTTTTTCTCTTTGGTTCCATCATGTCCCAAAACATCAGATGCAACAATTTCTCCATCAATCATCATTGCATACGAAACTGAGGTAAAATTTGGGGCAAGATTCAGTTTAAGAATATCAGATAACTTTTTTGTTATATCCATAATCTTTATCTCCTTTTATAATAAAATTA
>JAHHTY010000082.1 GCA_020024325.1 Negativibacillus sp. | reverse complement strand
AATAAATGTTGTAAGCCATAAGGTGCGTGAAATTTTGTCTGAAAAGTAAAAAACAATAGGGGAAAATGTAGGAAAAATGAAACTCTAGTATAAAAAATATACGAAAATAAATTCAAAATCAGTAAAAAATATGGAAATATATACAAAATACTTTAGAACAAGAAAATGGAAAAAGATAAAAAACAAAACTTGTTAATAAAGTAACGCTTGACGCAGATAAGTAGAAACAATATACTTTTAACAAGTAGACAAATTGCGTTTTAAACGTTGTCTAAAGAAACTTGTATATTGTTTAAAAAAACAACTGCGGATGAATAAAGTGTTCATTCGATACAAAGAGCTGACCGAGTAAGACGGTCAGGATAATGGGGGAGGAATTAAGAAGATGGCAACAGAAACTCTAAGCAGGGAGCGAGTTCTGGAGATCATCGAGGAATGTGGAGGAGATAAAGAGCATCTTCTGTCCATTCTGATTGAAATTCAGAGAGAATGCAGACGTAATTATATCAATGAAGCCAGTGCAAAAGTAGTTGCAGAAAAACTGGATATTCCACTGGTTCAGCTGTACGATATCCTGACCTTTTACGCAATGCTTGAAACAAAGCCAAGAGGAAGATATATTATCGAGGTGTGCAACAATGCGCCTTGCTATATTTCTAAATCTCATGTAATGGCAAAATTTTTGCGTAAAGAACTGGGAATTAACTTTGGCGAAACTACGCCGGACGGAATGTTTAGCCTTCAGTATATGCCATGCGTTGGTGCTTGCAATATTGGTCCGGTTATTAAAATCGGCGACAAGGTATACGGTAATTTGAATGAAGAGCGAATTAGAAAAATTCTCAGAGAATTGCGAGAGAATGATCAGTAAATCACAGAAGGGAATGGGTAGTACATTATGTCCAAGACAATCCAGCTTTTAACAGCCCGTTGCGGCAAGATCCGTCCTGATTCTGTGGCGGACTATATTGCGAATGACGGATTTTCTGCTTTGAAAAAAGCAATGAACCTTTCTCCGATGGAGATTATCAATGAAGTAATTGATGCAAAGCTGTTGGGACGAGGCGGTGCTTCTTATCCGGCAGGCAAAAAATGGAAACAGCTTTATGAGATTGAGGGCGATCCTAAATATATTGTCTGCAACGCTGACGAAGGTGAGCCGGGAACTTTTAAAGATAAAGTTCTCTTAGAAAAAGATCCATTGAGCATCATTGAAGGCATGGCAATCGCAGGTTATGTCTTTAATTCTCATGATGGATATATCTATATTCGAGGAGAATATAGGGAGATCCAAAAATTATTTCAGGCAGCAATCAATAATGCCGTAAAAGCAAATTATTTAGGCGAAAACATTATGGGTTCCGATTTTAGCTTTCATGTTCACATTGTTTCCGGTGCCGGTGCTTATATCTGTGGTGAAAACTCCGGTTTGTTGAACTCTATTGAAGCAAAAGCCGGTCGTCCCCGTGTGAAGCCGCCGCACTTAGCTGAGGTAGGTTTATATTCTAAGCCAACACTGGTAAATAACGTAGAATCTTTTGCAAGCGTTCCACTTATTGTTAATATGGGCGGAAAAGCATTTCAGGAACTTGGTGTGGAAGATTCCGGCGGAACAAAGCTGATTTGTTTGTCGGGCAATATTAAACGCAGAGGAACCTTTGAGGTGCCAATCGGCGGGGTTACCTTGAGAGATATTATTTTTGATCCAGAGTTTGGCGGTGGAATTCCAGACGGCAAAGAATTGAAAGCATACCATTTAGGTGGACAGTCTGGTCCGATTGGTTTTCCGGAACAGTTGGATACCCGTTATGACCATACTTCACTCAAAAAACAGGGCTTGAGTATTGGTTCTGGTGCAGTTGTAGTTATGGATGATACGGTTTGTATTATCGACTACCTGAAAAAAGTGTCCGAATTCTTTATTCATGAAAGCTGCGGAAAATGTGTGCCATGTCGTGAAGGCAACCGCCAGCTGTATATGATTTTGCATCGTTTTGCAACGGGACTTGCAACGGAAAAAGATTTTGAACGCCTGGAAAGATTATCTTTTACAATGGCAACAGCTTCTTCTTGTGGTTTAGGGCAGTCAGCATCTACAGCATTAGACTCCTGCCTGAAACACAGACGAGAGGAATTTCAGGCACATATCGACGGCATTTGCCCGGTTTGTTTAAATAGCAGAAAGTATGGTGACCAGTATGCATATTGATCCAAATAAGATGGTTACAATAAAAATTGACGGTATTCCGGTAACCGTGCCATCCGGTACCACTATTATGGAAGCCGCAAGAAAAATCGGTATTAACATTCCATCCCTGTGTCATCATCCTGATTTAGGCGTTCGTGCTTACTGCCGCATTTGTCTGGTAGAGGACAGCTGGAGCAGAAGGCTGAAAACTGCCTGTAACAATGTGGTGGATGAAGCAGGCGATATTACCACCAATTCTCCAAAAGTAAGAAAAGCGCGTAAGACCGTTCTGGAGTTGCTGCTTGCAAATCACCCGCAGGATTGTCTGCATTGTGAAAAAAACGGTAAGTGTGAACTTCAGAAATTGGCAGCAGAATATAATGTCAGAGGAAATATCTTTGATCCGGTTTGGAAACGTGTACCAAAAGAAACAAGCAACCCGTCTTTGGTTCGGGATATGACAAAATGTATCCGTTGCGGACGTTGTGTTGAGGCTTGTCAGGCAATCCAGACCACCAATGCAATCGGATATTCCGGACGTTCTACTGATTTCAAGATTACTACCGCTTTTGAAAAACCACTGAGCGAATCACCTTGTGTTTACTGCGGTCAGTGTGTAGCGGTTTGCCCTGTTGGTGCATTGTACGAAAAAGATGATACCAAAAGAGTTTGGGATGCTATTGATAATCAAGATAAATTTGTCATTGTTCAGACAGCTCCCGCAGTTCGTGTTGCAATCGGTGAGGAGTTTGGAATGGAAAAAGGAGCCATTGCAACAGGAAAAATGGTTGCAGCGCTAAGACGATTGGGCTTTGACAAGGTATTTGATACCAATTTCTCAGCAGACCTTACTATCATGGAAGAAGGATACGAGCTTCTGAATCGCTTAAATAATGGCGGAACACTGCCAATGATTACCTCTTGCAGCCCCGGTTGGATTAACTTTGTTGAGAAGAACTATCCGGACCTTCTGCCAAATGTTTCTTCTTGCAAATCTCCTCAGCAGATGTTTGGAGCTATTGCAAAAACTTACTATGCAGATAAAATGGGCATCCCAAGAGATAAGATGTTTGTTGTTTCCATCATGCCTTGTATTGCAAAAAAATATGAGTGTCAGCGTCCGGAAATGAATTCTTCCGGATATCAAGATGTCGATGCAGTTTTGACAACCAGAGAGCTGGCTAAAATGATTCGCATTGCAGGTTTGGACTTTAATTTCCTTCCAGAGGAAGAATTTGACAATCCTCTGGGATTAGGTTCCGGTGCAGGGGCAATTTTCGGAACATCCGGTGGTGTTATGGAAGCTGCAATTCGTACCGTTTATGAGGTTGTTACAGGCAAAGAGCCGGCAAGCATTGATTTTACAGCTTGCCGTGGACACGAAGGAATCAAAGAGGCTACTTTGGATTTAGATGGAACACCGATTAAGATTGCTATTACTAACGGTTTGAAGAATGCCCGTGTACTGATGGATAAGATTCGTGCAGGGGAAGCAGATTATCAATTTATTGAAGTTATGTGCTGCCCAGGCGGATGTGTAGGTGGTGGCGGTCAGCCGTTCAGAACCACAGCAGCCATTAGAGAGCATCGTATGGATGGTCTGTATCAGGTTGATAAGAAGTTAAGTGTTCGTCAGTCCCATAAAAACCCGGAAATTCAGACTTTGTATCGGGAATTCCTTGATGAGCCAAACAGTGAACTTGCCCACGAGCTGCTGCATACCCATTATGAAAATCGCTCAATATACAGATAAAACAAAAACACATTATTGCGACGATTTTATAATAAGGTATTTTCTAAAAGGATTTAGGAATGGTAGACAAGCGGCATGGTTCCCGGATTTTGCCTGCACTGTCTTTTAAGCAAGGCAAAAATCTGACTTTGGAGGGCTACTATGACCCATTTTATGGAGCTGCAACCAACTCCCTTTTATGCGATACAGTCAGGAGAAAAGGATATAGAATTACGTCTGTTTGACGAAAAGCGGAAGCTGATTCAGGTTGGAGATTTTATTGAATTTACAAACACAGAAAACAGTAACTGTAAGATGACGGTTATGGTAACTGGATTATATAAATTCTCTTCATTTGATGAATTATACGCTTCATTGCCGCTTTTGCGATGTGGATACACAAAAGAAAACGTCGAACAGGCTTCTCCCGCTGACATGGAGATGTACTACTCTAAACAAAAGCAGAAAGAGTATGGTGTGGTTGGCATTGAAATAAAGTTGAAATAATCCTCGATGGTATTAGACGATGGTATAACCAGAAACGGAGTGTATCGAAATTGGATACACTCCGTTTTGATTTTAGACTTTGAAAATTACATTTTTGCTATAAGACAACGGGTTGTCTATTCTTACTTTGGATAGAATATATTTGAGAAAATGGGATGAGTTTTAGAAAAACAGAAAGTTTAGCGGGAAATATTTATGAAAGAACGAGAAAGCAAGCAATTGAGAGAAACAGGGAAAGATAGGAGAATACTAATATAGAAAAAACATCTGTAAAAGTCAAAAAAAATTGTTTTTGACAAAGGACAGATATTGTAAGGACAACAAGAATATGGTATGATTAACCCATAGAGAACGACAGAAAAATAATTGTTAATCCTATCCCTTAATAAGCAGTTGTTCCTATTGGAAGGAGTTGAAAAAGTATGTTCGATTTTTTGATTTCTCATGCCCCCATTAGCTGGTTAATACTTGTTATTTTGCTGATTGTAGTTGAAGTTGCTACTTATCAGCTGGTAGCGGTATGGTTTGCAGTGGGTGCGGTTGCAGCACTGGTTGCTTCACTGTTTGAACTTTCGGGAACGGTACAGATTGTGGTTTTTGTCATTGTTTCGGCAATCAGTTTGATTGCAAGCCGACCAATGGTGAAAAAGGTTCAATCTGCACCAAAAGACAAAACCAATGCGGATAGGGTTATTGGTAGAACAGCTAGGGTAATTGTTCCGATTACTGCAGAACAGAAGGGTAGAGTACACGTAGACGGATTGGACTGGTCCGCAGCAGCCCAGACAATGGGAGAGTATTTTGAGGTAGGTCAGGAAGTTATCGTTGCCCGCATTGAAGGCGTAACCGTTTATGTTGAAAAACAGAGATAAATTCTCTGAATTATGTAAATTGAAAGGTGGATTTTTATGCCAGTAGTTTTTGTCCTTGTAGCATTGTTGTTGGTAATTTTGCTTCTCTTCATTGCTAATATCAAGATTGTTCCTCAGTCAATGGTATTTGTAGTGGAGCGTCTGGGTTCTTATTATCAGACATGGGATAATGGTGTACACTTTAAAGTTCCATTTCTCGACCACATTGCAAAAAGAGTTTCTTTAAAAGAACAGGTTGTTGATTTTAAGCCACAGCCGGTTATCACAAGAGATAATGTAACGATGCAGATTGATAGCGTTGTGTTCTATGAAATTACCGATGCAAAGCTGTTCACTTATGGTGTAGAGCGTCCGATCTCCGCAATTGAAAACCTGACAGCAACCACCCTTCGTAATATCATTGGTGAATTGGAACTTGACCATACCCTGACATCCCGTGACGTTATTAACACAAAGATTACAACTACACTGGATACTGCAACCGATAAATGGGGTATTAAAGTAAATCGAGTTGAGCTGAAAAATATTCTTCCTCCTGCTGAAATCCAGGATGCAATGGAAAAACAGATGAAAGCAGAACGTCAGCGCCGTGAGTCCATCCTTCGTGCAGAAGGTCAGAAACGCAGCCAGGTTCTGATTGCAGAAGGTGAAAAAGAAGCAGCAATCCTGAAAGCTGAGGCAGAAAAAGAATCCGCAATTCTTCGTGCAGATGCTGTTCGTGAACAGAAGATTCGTGAGGCAGATGGTGAAGCAACTGCTATCCTGAAAGTTCAACAGGCTTATGCAGACAGCTTGAAGATGCTGAATGAAGCAGCTCCTACCGACAAAGTACTTACCCTGAAGAGCTTTGAGGCGCTTGCAAAAGTGGCAGATGGTCAGGCAACAAAACTGATTATCCCAAGCGAAATGCAGTCTATGGCAGGTTTGGTAGCTTCTATTAAAGAAATAGCAACCGATAAAAAAACAGAAGAAAATAAATAGTTTTTATCATAACAGCCATCAAATTATTGGTGGCTGTTATTTATATCGAGAATAAAATAATTTAAAGGATATTATTTGAAATAATGGTTAAAGT
>JAHHTY010000081.1 GCA_020024325.1 Negativibacillus sp. | reverse complement strand
CCAATACCGGCAGAAACACCCTTTAATGCCCGAAACGCCAAAAAAGAAGAGGCAACCCCCGCCACAATTGGTCCTATCACATTCCAGTGGTCTATTACAAAATGTGCAAAATCCATTGCCTTGTTTGCTAATTTACCTACCACTTCCACAGCTATCGGAATATATTTTTCTGCCAGCATTTTGATAGGAGAACCTGCTCTCGTAAAACCGTCCGTGATTTTGCGTCCCAGGCTCATTGCCTTTTTGGAGATTTCATCAAACATCGGCTTTATTGGTTCAAGTTTTACTAAAATGCTTCTGGCTGTATCTGCGACACTATCCTTGATTTTCTTTGCGACGCTGATAACCTTTGTACCGTACTTCACACCGGTCTGCACCACGCCGCCGATCTTCCTGCCGATCTGCTCGAAGGTTCCTGCGTTGGCCATATTCTGCATCTTGGTTGCAACCCAGCTCAGTCCCTCTTTGGCTGCATCAAAGGCGCTGCCCTCAATGATCTCACCGGTGCCGCTGATGCCCGCCATGCTTGCAAGACCGGTTTTCCATACACTGGAAATTGTGGACATCAATCCCTTATAGCTCTTTGCCTGGATTTCCATGCCGCCTTTAAATCGATCCTCCATTAAGGCAAAAAGAGCAGCGTTAAATTTTTCAAAATCAACGATCTGCCCTTCGTTGTTTATAATGGTTTGGTTTTTATACATTTCAGCAGCTTTTTGCCCTATCATTGCCTTCGTAATACCGAATTCTTTTAACCTCTCAAGCTCTCCTGTCTGGGCATCGGCAACGGCTTCCACCGCCTGCATGATATCTTTGTTCATAACTCCCGCCATATCACCAATCCGGGTCATTACCTTTTGGGCATCCAGTCCATAGGATTGCAAACGCACTGTTGCTTCAACAATAGAATCCGTTTCAAATGGCGTTCGATTTGCAAAATCGACTGCCCATTTCATTGTTTGGGCTGCTTTTTTCTGGTCCTTCATAACTACATTCAGTGTGCTTCGATATCCCTCTAAGCTGGATGCACTATTGAACGCTGCTAATGATAGGTCTTTGAAGGCTTTTGCACTA
Source organism: Negativibacillus sp. (assembly GCA_020024325.1). GTDB lineage: Bacteria > Bacillota > Clostridia > Oscillospirales > Ruminococcaceae > Negativibacillus. The sequence goes on along the minus strand of JAHHTY010000081.1, from coordinate 5,537 downwards.
ACATAGGTTGCTGCCACTGTCGCTACTGTTTTTGTAAGTTTTTTTACACTCTTGCCCACAGCAGAAAAGGTTTTATCAAAGCTGCCCTGCTTCTTTGCACCAAATAAAAAGTCAACAACAAATTTATTCTTTGCCAAGCTCTGACAGCACCTCCTCAGTGTCTGCAATCAGTTCCAACATATCTGCTACCGACATATCTTTATATACCCTGAGAAAATCAGTATGCAGTACGATAGAAAGGCTGATTGCAGCTTTTCTTAGCAATGATGCGTTTATACCGCTTAATCCTCTGCAAGAAAAAAACTGCCGATATTATAACGCAGTTTTGATGCGTCCTTCCCCTTCAAATGACAAAACAGATCATATGGTTTTCCTGTTACCTTTGCAGCTGCTAAAAACGCAAAAGTAAGGCTCTTTTCAGGCACCATACTTTCCCCATCAATCTTTTCTGCCTGCTTTAACAAACTTGCATATTCCTCACCGCTTAAATCCTCCAATCCCGAAAGGTCAAATGATTCATATGTAATTCCCTCAAACTCAATTGCTTTGTTCAGTTTAAAAACATCCATCTGTCATATCTCCTTAAATTAAATCTCTGATTGATTTCATATAGTCAATACCATTGACTACATAAATATGATTAAACTTGTCCAATTCTAAGACTTCTTTGTTGCCTCGTGTAATCTTGATATAGGATAATTCTATCTTAACTGCCGTATCGGTTGTTTCTCCCTGTTTAAATTTACCCAGAGAATAGCTTTTTGTAATGCCTCTTACAACCACCTTCACACCCTCTTGCAGATTTGTTCCGTCGGCCGGGTTGTGTTTTGTTTGTGCAGCACGCAAGGTCAAAGTATGAGCCTTCGGGGCAGCTAAATTGCCGGATTCTTCCGAAATAGTTCTAAACTTCAATTCCAGTTCCAAAGAACCAAAATATCCCGGTGTCGGGTCCTCCATGCTTCCTGCTATTCCCGCACCTGAAATTTCGCTGGTCATTGCTTCCAAATCCGGCAGCTGCGTTTCCCCGTCTGTACCAATCAGCATATCATTTTCGTTATATATGTTATAATCAGTCAGCTTTGTCGGAATCAGCCCTTTATTCATCAATATCCCTCCTCTACTTCAATGATTCTTTTAATGCGTTAACATCATATTCCACGGTCGTTAAAATCTGTTCTGCCGGAGGATACGGTGAAAATAACATACCAATTCTGATAATACCGTTGAGTAAATCAGTAAGAGAATTCTCCTCAACATCAAATACCATCTTGGCTTCTGCCACCTGATACCGTGTCTTATAGGCATTTCCCTTGATGTTTTCACTGTCTACAATGCTTTCAATCATCCTCTTGTTGGTTGGGTCATCCACCTTGGAAAAGTAAGACAAAATGAATTGATTTGCCCACCAGTTATACATCCTTCGGCATGGGACAAAGCAGTCTTTAATGTCGGTATTGCCGGGATAACAAGCTGTGCGGTTTCCCCACGCTCTCCAACCATTCATATTGATAGCTGTTGTAATGCCTTGAGAGTTTAACAGGTTGGCTTGTTCCATATCCAAAACAACCTCGGTGCCGTCATTCAGACAAAGACCGCTGATTTTCAGAGGTTTATTTGAAAAAGAAACAAAAGGTACACCATCATTTTCATAGTCATTTTCAGCAATCATCGGTGCAACTGCAGCGGAAAAATGATACATTTCATTCCCGACTTCTGCCATCGGCCAAAGTAAAGTGGTATTTTCATGAATAAAATTGTTTTTATTTTTCTCTGCAAATACACTGTCATATTTTTTTACTGATCCTGTATCCAAATCCACTAAACAATGATACCGAAATATCCCGTTTAAATTTTTGCACCTTGCTGTCATAGCATTGTATACTTTGGGCTTCCCACTGTATCCCGGTACAATCAGGGTTCCCGGTACAATACCGTATCTGGGATAAATTTCCTGCAATTTTCCGATTCCCGCAACGATATCATCCTCTGTTACCGCTGTTGGGTCCAGAACCTCATAGGTTGCTTTCAGTGCAGCCGTGTCACTCTTAATTGCCCCGCTGCTGATTCTTTCGATCACCAATTTTCCGTCGTCTGCAAAATAGGTAGTATAATCAACGCCTGCATTCAATGCTGCCTCTGTCTGGGTTAATTGCAATGTAGAAGGAATGACACCCTCTTCCGAAAGCTCTGCTTTTCCTTCCAAGAGGGATACACTGACCGTTGTTTTCTGCTGTTTATGCTTTTTGGGGTCCAGTACATTGATCATCACCAATGGTGAAATATTGTAGTTTAAAAAAGACATCTTCATACTTTCGCAGATGGTATAGGTTAAGTGGTTATTGCTGATTCCCATTTTCTGTACTGCTTCATCATAGCTGTATGCCACCTGTGGTGCCAGCGGGTCAGCTGTATTTCCCATATTAACCGGTGCTAGACCGATAACAACCTGTACAGCAGAGTCCACTTGCACCGGTGCAACAACCGGTGTTTTCTTTTCCAAAACCTTAATTCCGTGGAAAAATCCCATTTTCTTCATCCTTTCTTTTTTTAATTAAATAAACTCGTTGTATCCTCTTTGAGGTGACGGAATCTGAACATCAAACCAAACCGCACCGAAGAAGTATGGGTAAGTATCGGACTCCTGCTCTGCCAGGGTAAAATTGATAGGTTGCTTTATTTCAAAGTACTTATCCAATATCGAATTTTCAGCGAAATCAAGTCTAAGAATCTCAATCAAATGACAGATTTCCTCATACCCTTTTAATTCCGGCTCATTGTCCATCGTTCCCAATACTAAAACTATTGTTACACTGCTTTGTTCCTGTGAATCTGAGCCATCTCCCATTTTTATAACGCAGTTGGGAAAATATTCATTTGCATCACCTTCATATTTGAGCGAAGGCGTGTTGCGAATGAACACCTGTAATCCATGAAAACCTGCTGTTTCTATAACATCCTGCACCCTTTTTTGAATAGATTGATGTAATTGATAAATTGTCATTTCAGCCCCATCACCTTTTGAATCTCATTTTTTACCTGTGTTTCGAGAAAGTTTTGACCCTTCTGCCGGATTTCGAATGCAACATCTCTGCTTTTCACCATATTGGGTATACTCATTCCGTACAGCTCCGCTATTTTTTCTTTACCTCCACTGGTTTTTCTCCCTTTCATACGTTCAAAAACACCTATGTGACCGTTTAACATTTTAGCGACAAACGCTTTGGATCTTTCCTCATTTCCGGTAAGTTTCTTTTCTTTTATACGTTTTTTTAATCTTGCTGCATAATATTCCGGTTTTTTGTCCGGTTCAAAAATGACTTCTTTAGGTGTTACCTTAAAACCATACAATTTTGTTTTTTTATCATCAGTAGAAGAAACAATGCCTGTTAAATCACGCTTTTTTGCCTGCCTTATCTTTAATGTCTTTTTAACTTCAGACTGTTTGACAATATACTTTTGTTTTGCTTCTTTTCCAATATCCCTGCTCACCTGTTTAATGGTGTTGTTGATTGCCCTCTGGATTGCCAACGGAGCTTTATCTTTTGCAGTTACCATTTGTGCCTGTACTTCTTTGATGTTCGGGATAGAAATATTTAATTGCAATCCTTCTTTGCTCATCGGTTCGCCTCCAAAACAATTTCCCAAATATGTTGTCCTGTTACACTTTGGACAATATAGATTTTGTTGTCCAATTCTATATGCGCTCCCTGTGCCGGTTTTCCCGGCAAATCCTTTGCTTTTACATAAATCAGTTTTGTCGCAGTGTTGTAACCATCCGCATATTTAGGCTTTGCCTTCATCTCCTCCAGCCTTGCATCATCTACAATGGCAGAAATTTGCCGACCATCCAGCGAATGGAGGTCGGCAAGCTCGTTTAGATTGAAAACAACATTATCCATGTCATTTTCTACCATTTTCTTAAATATGCTCATTACTGTAATCTCACCAATACTGCTGAACTTGCACTTTCTTTTTTCAGTACACAGATACCGGCCGGAATCTCAGAAGCGGATTTTGTTGCTTTCATTGTTTTACTTGCAGCATCCCAGTATGCAATAGCTCCAAACTCGATTGCAGCTGATGTATCTGCCGGAAATTCCCAAACACCTGTCAGTGCAAGCGTTCCCACTTCACCAATATCAATTTTACAATCCGCTACCGCAATGCGGTTTGTTCCTAAAGCCACGACATCTCCTGCTTCAATTGCCGCACTTGTTGCATTTTTATAGTCGATTCTATCGCCTTTTTGAATGTATGTTGCCATATTTTTCATTCCTCCTTACTTACCAGGATTATAACTCATACCACGGTAGTCAATGACGTTAATACCAAAATCATGGTACATTCTCCACTCAATGCCCAGTGTATCCCACGATACACGACTTTCCAGCGTTGGGGTTCGTTTACCGTTCAAATAGGTTACCTCGATTGTATCTACGCTGTTTGGATCAGCTACTGCATAATATCCCTTAACGCTGGCAATATCCAGACAAGCATCTGTAATCAACTGGAAGGCACCCTTCATCGGATTTACAACACCGCTGTTTGTTCCGCTTGGGTCTGCAGTAGAATCTAAAATCTGGCGAATCTGCATTGCCAGTGTCACAGGTGCTAAAATAAAACGTGGTGCTAAATTCAGCACATCTTTTCCGTTGATATTGGTCTGCTTTGCCATAGCAACCATCATTTCGTTTAAACTTGCAACCGAAACCGCTGCCCCAGTAAATAAATTGTTATGCTCTGCTGAAAACAGTTTCTTTTTATCATAAATAAGTCCGTTTTTTGTCAGTACATCATAGCATTTCTGGTTAATGAAGCGCTGATTTGCTTTAACCTGTGCTGCCATCATTCGTGCAACCGTTCCTAAATCATCATTGATAATGGTCTGTCGGGAAAATCCGAAGCGTTTTCCATAAGTTTGGATACCGGTTTCTACCCCTTCGTCCATACCATCAACACTCTTAAATTCCCCATTTTCCGGAATTAACTTCATTTCACCGGTTGCCGCCAGTCTATATCTGGTTGCTTTCTTAAAGTCTGGATTTGAACCTATCGTTGTCCAATGCTGATATGTAGTTGGGGCTGTTTCATATGCTTTTGCAATAACCGCATTCAAGCTGGAATTGACAATAGAAATAAAACTGTTGCTGTCTGCAAACTGTCCTCTCTCCATTGTTGCCATCTCTCTCCACAGTTCTTCAGGATTTTTACGATGAGCATCCTTCACACCGCTTCTTGATGCACAGTCAATCATCAGTTGATGTAAGCTCATTCCTCTGAAATCTTCTGCACCGCTGACAGGTTTTTCAACATTCTGCCCCATTCTCAGAAGTAAACCGTCCCTTGCTGCTGCACGGTATTCGCTCTCTCCATCACCTATCAAAGTAATTGTGTTTGCCGACAATGGTTTTCTTTCCCTTCTCAGATTTTCTAAAATAGCAGTTCTGACTTCATCAATGCTTGTTCCTTCTTTGACATAAGTTTGAGAATCCACACCAAACTCACGACACAGACTTAAAATTTCACTGACCCTTTTC
>JAHHTY010000080.1 GCA_020024325.1 Negativibacillus sp. | reverse complement strand
ATAGGAAGATAATTTGTATGAAACTGCAAAACCATATTATTGATATTGGCATAAGATAGGAAAGAGTGACAAAAGATACATTTGTTGCATAGGTTAACAAAACGGCTTGCGTTTTGCTTATCAAGAATGTACTCTTGATAAGTAGAGCCCTTGAAAAAGGACAGCACAAAATACTGGAAAGAAATTGATAGAGTTATTCGGAAAAAGGAGGTACAAAGATGAAGCAGCACCGTTTTTGGGCATGGGCATCGGTATTTTGTATGATGATGGTATTTCTGACCGGATATCGTCATAAGTAAGCCAGAATACATAAAACAACGCATAATAGAGAGAGGTAATGAATCATGAAAATGGATAGAAAAAATTTGGCATTATTTGCAGGTGGTGTATTATTTGGTACAGCAGGTATTAAAATGCTTTCCAGCAAGGATGCTAAAAAAGCATATGTTTGTGCAACCGCAGCAATTTTGCGTGCAAAAGAGTCTGTAATGGATACTGTTACAAAAATCCAGGAAAATGCAGAAGATGTTTTAGCTCAGGCTAAACTGGAGAACCAGGAGCGTGAAGAGAGAGAAAAACTTTTGCTGATGGAAGATACAGCTGAAGAAATCCAGGAAGATGGAGATGAGGCTGAATGCAGCCAGCAGTAAGATTTAAAATTGAACATGAAATCAAAGGAAGAATACGTCTATCCTTTGTGTGGAAACGCTTTACAGTAGAGCAGGCGGATGCCCTGGAAAACTATCTTCTGCTCATTCATGGAGTAACGCAGGTTAAGGTTTATGAGAGAACAGCAGATGCAGCAATTTCTTACTGTCCATCCCAAATTTCCAGAAATGATCTGCTTAAAAAAGTAAAAGAATTTTCTTTTTCAAATATCGCTAAAGGCTCAGAAACAATGCCTAAAATTCAAACAGGGCGTGCTCTGAACCGGTATTATAAGGAAAAACTGACAAGCAAATTTTTACTGCATTGGGGCTGCCGATTGTTTTTACCGGCTCCTCTGCGTTTTGCAAAAGCAATTTTACAGTCACTTCACTTCTTTAAAGAAGGTTTATCCTGTTTAATGAAGGGAAAATTGGAAGTCCCTGTTTTAGATGCTGCTGCCATTGGGGTGTCATTGATTCGCCAAGATATTGCAACAGCCGGCTCGGTTATGTTCCTCCTTCAGATAGGAGAATTGTTGGAAGAATGGACACATAAAAAATCGGTGGACGATCTTGCAAAAAGTATGTGTCTAAATGTAGACGATGTATGGTTGTGCAAAGATGGTACGGAAATTTCGGTTCCAATTACCAGCATAAAAGAAGGCGACCTGATTTGTGTTCATGCAGGTGGTATGATACCAATGGATGGACTGGTAAAACAGGGGGAAGCAATGGTAAATCAAGCCTCTTTGACAGGGGAAAGTGTCCCTGTCCACAAGGAGGCAGGTTCTTACGTTTATGCTGGGACAGTAATAGAGGAAGGTCAGCTTTGCTTTGAGGTAAAACAAGTTTCGGGAGATTCCCGTTACGACAAGATTATTACCATGATTGAAGAATCGGAAAAGATTAAATCTTCAATAGAAAGTAAGGCAGAACATTTGGCAGATAGATTGGTTCCGTTCAGTTTTTTGGGAACACTGGTAACCTATCTGCTGACAAGAAATATAACAAAAGCCATCTCTATTCTAATGGTGGATTTTTCCTGTGCATTAAAGCTTGCAATGCCACTTTCGGTGTTGTCTGCTATGAGGGAATGCAGTTTCCATAAAATAGCTGTCAAAGGCGGAAAATTCCTGGAAGCAGCAGCACAAGCCCAGACACTTGTTTTTGATAAAACGGGAACCTTAACAAAATCACAGCCAACAGTGGCAGAAATTGTTACTTTTAATGGCTATCAAAGAGATGATATGCTTCGATTGGCTGCTTGTCTGGAAGAACATTTCCCACATTCTATGGCAAATGCTGTTGTCATGCAGGCAAATCGGGAAGGTTTAAGCCATGAAGAAATGCATTCTCAAGTAGAATATGTGGTTGCACATGGTATATCCTCTCGTGTTGCAGACGATAAAGTTGTGATAGGAAGCCAGCATTTTGTATTTGAAGATGAAGGTGTTATCATTCCGGAAGGAGAAGAAGAGAAGTTTGCATCGATTCCATCGCAGTATTCTCATCTCCATCTGGCAATTTCCGGTCGCTTGGCAGCTGTTATTTGTATTGAAGATCCACTTCGTGAAGAGGCAAGCAAAGTTATTGCACAGCTGAAAAAGAGCGGATTTGATAAAATTGTTATGATGACAGGGGACAATGCAAAAACAGCCAAAGCGGTTGCCGAAAAAGTGGGCGTAGATGAGTTCTATTCCGAGGTTTTACCGGAAGATAAAGCAGAATTTATCCGAAAGGAAAAAGCGCAAGGACGGACTGTTTTGATGGTAGGTGATGGAATCAATGATTCACCGGCTCTCTCAGAAGCAGATGTAGGCGTATCTATCAGCGAGGGTGCACAGCTTGCGCAGATGATTTCCGATATTACACTGTCGGGAGATAATTTGTATGAATTGGTAACGTTAAAAGAAATCAGCAAATTGTTAATGAAGAGGATTCATTCCAGCTATCGTTTTGTAATTGGTTTTAATTTGTCATTGATTCTGTTAGGTGCAGCAGGGGTTCTCTCTCCTGCGATGTCAGCTTTGCTGCACAATTCTTCTACACTTGCACTGGGACTGAAGAATATGACAAATCTTCTTGACCCGTCAGCAGAAAATAAATAAACAGAAAAAATCCGGAAGTTACCCTTCCGGATTTTTTTCTATCTATTCATTTTTAAGGCTAATTATTAAACTCTTCACCGGCGATTACAAGGACAGCATCTTTTGGTACCGGACAATGGTATCCACCAACCGTTCTTTTCTTAAATTCATGTTTAGCCTGCTCAATCAAGAGAGGGTTTTTGTATAAATCAATAGCAGTGGAAGCGAGAACTTTACCGGCAGTCAACAAACCTTTGTGTCCAATGGAAGTTTTTCCACAGGAAACATTCTGCCAACTGTGACCGGGGGCTTTGGAAGGGAAGGTTACAACATTGATTTGTGCGGTTGGAACCAGCCAGCTAACGTCCCCCACATCGGTGGAACCCATGTGTTGACGATTGCTGAAATGATAAGGCATCAAAAAGTCATTCAGTGCTAAACTGCCATTGTGTGTTTTCTCGTAAACCCATGCGGCAATTTCGTCATCTTCTTCGCAAGCGTTTCCGGGAAGAGCGTCACTGCTCATCTCATAAGAATTGATCAGCTGTTTTGCATATTCTGTTTCTTCTTCGCTATAAGAAGGAACGCCGATCTCATTAAAATTTTTCCAAAGTAACTGCTCTAAAACTTTGTTTGGAACTGTGTTAGAGCAACCATCAATAAAGCGTTTTTTTACAGTGGTTTCGGTCATTAAAGCTGCTCCCTGAGCAATTTTATCCACCCGTTCCTGAAGGGCGAGTGCATCCTTGGCAAGCTGAGAACGAACCATATATAATACCTGTGCATAAGGCTGAACAACATTAGGCGAACTTCCGCCTGCGTTGGTGATGGCATAATGAATTCTTGCACTGTCCGGCATATGTTCACGCAGAAACTGAACACCGACATTCATCAGCTCTACCGCATCCAAAGCAGAACGACCAAATTCCGGGGAACCGGAAGCGTGAGAGGCAATTCCGGTAAAATAATACTCACTTTGAATACAGGTGTTACAAGTTCCCGAAGTAACCTGATTTACGTCACCGGGGTGCCATGTGAGGGCAATATCCAATTCGCTCCAGATGCCATCTCTTGCCATAAAGGCCTTGGAAGCTCCGCCTTCTTCTCCTGGACAACCATAGAAAATAACAGTACCTCCGTGACCTGCCTGCAAATATTGTTTCACTGCAAAAGCAGCTGCAAGGGAACCGGCTCCCAACATATTGTGACCGCAGCCGTGACCGGAACCGTTGGGAATAAGCTCTTTCTTTTTAACAGAACCGCCTTGCTGAGAAAGACCGGACAGGGCATCATATTCAGCAAGGATACCAATGACAGGTTTTCCGCTGCCGAAAGTAGCTTTGAAAGCAGTGGAAATTCCGTCAAAGGGACTTTCTACGATGAAACCTTCTCTTTCCAGTACTTCACAATAGAGCTTTGCAGATTTGTATTCCATAAGGGAAAGTTCAGCATATTCCCAAATTCTATCAGAAACGTCAGTAAAAAGTTTTGATTGTTGATCGATGATATGTAGATATTTTTCTTTATCAGACATGAAAACACCTCTTAACTTTGATTTTTAATTATAGAAGAACTCCCCAAAGCAATGTAACAATATCATGCTTGTGGGGAGTTGAGATTATATGGAAAATGTGAAGTTTGAAAAAATTTTCTTATCAAGAACTATCGTTAGAACGATGAGAAAGATCATGTTTTTAACATACCCTATCTTTATCAAAAAAGATATGCTAATGCAGTACCTTGCCTAAAAATTCTTTGGTTCTTGGGTTTTGAGGATTAGAGAAAATCTGTTCAGGAGAGCCTTTTTCTGCAATTACACCACCGTCCATAAAAAATACACGGTCAGAAATTTCTCTAGCAAAACCCATTTCATGGGTGACAATTACAGTGGTCATGCCGTCTTTTACAAGTCCTTTAATAACGTTTAGAACTTCTCCAACCATCTCTGGGTCAAGGGCGGAAGTCGGTTCATCAAACAACATCACATCAGGTTCCATTGCCAACGCACGAACGATTGCAAGACGCTGTTTTTGCCCACCGGACAAACGCTGTGGATATTCGTTGTATTTATCAGAAAGTCCAACACGCTCTAAAAGAGCCTTTGCCATTTCAACAGCCTCCTCCTTCTTTTTTTTACCAAGAAGAACAGGAGCCATTGTGATATTTTCGCCCACAGTCATGTGAGGAAAAACATTAAAATGCTGGAATACCATACCCATTTTCTGACGATGCTGGTCAATGTTGATTCCTTTAGCGGTAATATCTTCGCCCTCAAACAAAATGCTTCCGCTGTCTGGAACTTCAAGCAGATTCAGGCAACGCAGAAAGGTACTTTTACCGCCTCCGGAAGGTCCAATAATGGAAACAACTTCTCCTTTGCTGATGTGTTCGCTGACACCTTTGAGAACCTGCAAATCACCGAAATTTTTGTGTAAATCAGAAACCTCAATCAGGTAGTTTGAATTAGTCACTTGTTTTTAATCTCCTTTCCAGAACAGCAACCGCTTTTGAAAGAGTGAAAGTCAATACAAAGTAGATGATACCAATGATAATCAATGGTTCAATCGAAAGATAGGTAGCACCGTTGATGGTTTTGTATTGGGTCATCAAGTCGCCAACAAAGAAGGTAGAAGCCAAAGAGGTTTCCTTAATGATTGATACAAATTCATTGCACAAAGCAGGCAAAATATTTTTAACCGCTTGAGGGAAAATGACCTTCATCATGGTCTGACGGTAGTTAAGACCCAGCGAACGGGCTGCCTCTGTCTGTCCTTTATCAATCGCACTGATCCCGGCACGAATAATTTCTGCAACATAAGCACCGGAGTTTAAGCACAATGCCAGCAGAATCGAAAAACTTTTGTTGATAGATAAAGCAGGAATTAACATGGGAAGCAGAAAATAGAAAAAATATAACTGCAAAAGAAGCGGAGTACCGCGAATGATCTCAACGTAGATACTTGCAATCAAGTTCAGTGGACGGCATTTGCCGATTTTCCATTTACTGATTCTCATTACAGCCAATAACGAACCAATCATAATACCCAGGAAAACGGTGACTGCACTGAGTAAAAGGGTATTTCCGGTCCCGATTAGGAAAAGATTCCAATACTTTTCCAGAAGCCGAGCCATGTTATTTATAATATCCAAGATTTTTCCTCCCAGTCAGAATCATTATTCGTCTACTTCAATGCCAAGAGATTTTGCAATTTCGCTGGCTTCTTTTTTCCATTGCAGATAAAGACCCTTGTCATTCACTTCTTTGATAATCTCGTTTACTGCTTCTAACAGTTCAGTTTCACCTTTTTTTACGGCAGCAACGTTGCCTTCACTTTCATATTCAAATAAGAAGTCGCTGAAATCAATTTCATCATAGTTTTTCATCAAAAGTTTTGCATTGCTTCCGTCAGAAGCCAGGGCATCAATCTTTCCGGTACACAACATCAAAATACCATCGTTTAAGCTTCCGATAGGTTCGATTTTAACATCATCAGGAAGTTGTGTGCTTACCAGATTGTACTGTAAAGAACCATTTTGTGCACCAATTATTTTTCCGGAAAAATCTTCGGCAGAGGTGTATTCCCCCTTTTTGTCGGCAGGAATCAAAAGCCCTTGTCCATTGTCTTCATCATCGTCCATGCCAAAGGGAATGGAAAGCCCCATGCTTTCTTCACGTTCTGGGGTTTTGGCAAAACCTGCAAGTGCAATATCGGCCTGACCGGAAGTAATTGCTGCTTGTACAGCACTGAAATCCATAGCACTAATTTCCAGTTCTACCCCAAGCTTTTCGGCAATATATTTTGCAAGCTCAATATCACTGCCGACATATTTCGTTTCGCCACTGCTGATATCTTCAAATTCCAGCGGAGCAAAGTCGGGGCTTGTTGCCATAACTAATTTACCGGATTCTTTCACTTTATCAAGACGGTTCTTTGAGCTGCCGCATCCGCTCAAAGAAGTGGCGAGTAGTGCAGTACAAAGGATAGCAGAAGTAATTTTTTTCAGAAGTTTCATTTTAATTTCTCCTTAATAATGTATTTTTATTAAATATTATGTTATTATTATACATTATATTTTGGAAAAGTAAAGAAGTAAATTTCATAAAGAAATACCTATAATTTATTTTTATTCTATTATTA
>JAHHTY010000008.1 GCA_020024325.1 Negativibacillus sp. | reverse complement strand
GCTCTATAGTCTCAATTTTCGTGTATTTTCTTTTTGGCATGACGATACCCCCTAGCGTAGTTATTATCCTACACTAGGGGGTGTTTTGTCTATTGTCCGTTTTTACTGGACCTGTTCAAGTTTCCGAGGCTTCTTATTATTCTATCCTTCTAAAATAAACTTAATTGTTCTGTTCGGTAAGGTTTTTGACTTTCTTTTATAATATCTGACATATGATATAGGATATTATTTTTATCACATTCACGGCAAAACAGATTCCAGAGTTCTTGTATATTTGGACACAAACATTGATAGTTGTCCTCAAATTCCAAATAGCGTTTCCATATATCTCCTGAATACTCTTTAACCTTGTCTAAAAAATATTCTCTTTGACGATCACGCAAGGTAACGCCAAAATAAGGGTAGATAAATTTTGCTCCACACTCTCGGCAGCGTGTAATCAAGTGAGAAATTTCCTGTGGGTCATCTTCTAAAAAAGGCAGTACCGGCATCAATAACACTCCAGAAAAAATTCCTGCTGATGAAAGCTGTTCTAAAGCATGAAATCGTTCGGAAGGCAACGGAGCGTGTGGCTCAATCCATTTTGCCTTTTTATCATTCGAGGTGGTAATTGTTATCTTTATAATTGATGGAGAATGTTGAGCTATTGACTGTAAAACATCAATATCTCGTGTAATTAAATCGGATTTTGTGGCAATCGCCGTTCCAAACCCAAATTGCTCCAATAGTTCTAAAGAATGTCGAGTATATCTATACTGACGCTCATATGGATTATATGGGTCTGACATTGAACCGGTTGCGGCAATTCCGGTTTTACGGCAGCTTTTTAGTTCTTCCCGCAGCATTGAAATCGCATCTTTTTTAACTCTGACACGAGAAAAATCTTCTATGCGATAGCATTCGCTTCTGCTATCGCAATAAATGCAGCCATGCGGACATCCTTGATATAAGTTATAATTATAAGCACTGCCAAACCAGCTTTTGTCCTTCTTGTGCTGAAGAATACGCTTTGCCTGTATTTGCTCCACCCCTTACCATCCTTCCTAAATCTTTCCAATCAGATGAAAATATGGTATAATAAAAATATTATATAACAAATATCTTTGAAAAGATAGACATTTTTGGAGAGTGAAAATATGACGCAAAACCTCTTTTCCTCCCTACCCGTTTCGGAATCTATCCTAAAGGCAATTTCAGAAATGGGCTTTGAGGAAATGACAGAGATCCAACAAAAAGCAATTTTCCCCATGCTTGAAGGCAAAGATGTCATCGCAAAAGCTCCGACCGGAACAGGAAAAACCTGTGCCTTTGGTATTCCTGTAATTGAACAGATTAAAACAGACATCAATGATATTCAGGCAGTTATCTTAGCCCCCACCAGAGAGCTTGCAACTCAAATTTGTGATGATCTCCGTACTCTGACCCGTTTTCTTCCGGAGGTAAGGACAGTGGTCGTTTACGGCGGTCAATCAATGGAACGTCAAAAACAGATTTTACGCAAAGGTGCTCACATTCTGGTAGCAACCCCAGGCAGGTTGCTCGATTTGATGCAGCATCGTGCCATCTCGCTGAAACAAGTTCGTATTGCTGTTTTAGATGAAGCTGATAAAATGTTGGATATGGGATTTTACAAAGATGTTCGCAAAATTTTAGACAGTTTAAAGGCTTTGCAGCAGATGTGTATGTTCTCCGCTACCATTTCACGTGAAGTTATGGACATCGGCTGGCTGTATCAGCGGGATGCTGAAGAAATCACCGTTCTGCCTGTACAAGACAATGAACCTAAAATTGACCAGTACAGCATTCGGTGCATTGGCAGAGAAAAAATTGAAATTATTCTGCGTTTAATCAAACAGTTTTCTGTTTCCCGTGCTATCATCTTTTGCAACACCAAATATACCACCGGCATGGTTGCTGAACAACTGCACGCTTCCGGTTTAAATACCGCCTGTCTGCACGGTGATATGCGTCAATCAGAACGAAACAGCATTATGGAAGAGTACAAATCCGGCAACATTGATATTTTGGTTGCTACCGATGTCGCTGCCCGAGGAATTGATGTCAGCGATATTCAGGTTGTATTTAACTATGATATTTCCCCTGAAAATGACTCGTATCTGCATCGCATTGGAAGAACCGGACGAGCAAAAAAGGAAGGGATTTCTTTTGTTCTTCATTCTAAAGATGAACAAAAACGTTTAGATAATATCATCCACTACACTCACTCCAACATCATTCCTTTAGAGATGGACGGATGGGGCACTTTTAAACAAGCCACCCGATAATTTTTAATATAAAAGCATCCGAGATTTTTATTAAATCTCGGATGCTTTTACATTCCGTTCTTTTTATCGGTTTTCAAATCCCTTAATTATCGGGTGATTTTTTATAAGCATCATTAAAAATCCCATCTCTGCAAATCCTGTATTCATCCAGTAAATTTCTGAACCATAGTGGGAACTATCAAAAATCAATTCTCCTTTGTGATAGAAGTTGATTGTAAAGTATTTTAGATTGCCTGTTTTTGAAACACAATCTTCGGTCATCTTATCAAGAATTTCCTGAGAAAGCTTACCTGTAAAAACAAGCTCTTTTGTTGTGCTTTCCTTTTCTTCTCCAAACTGCCTGCCAAAAGAGATGGCTTCTTCCTCATCTTCCCAACAACGCAATTCAAAAGAATCCGCTTTTTCGGCAACTTTTCTGACAAGCTCTTTCCACCAATCGTATTCTTCAAAAACTTCCTTTCCGTTTTCGTTTACTTCATATGTTTCAAACTCCAGAGTTAACATGAAAAGACTTCCTTTCCTCCTCCCTGACATTCAGGGAATTATATTTTCATTGTTGATGCAAGAAAACAACAAACACCTAGTTTTGTAGAAAACCAGCTTGAATTTATCTATTTTTATAAACTACTTCAACCTGTCCCTTACCAGAATCCATAAAAAGAATTTCCCGTCCCTCTAGTAATTTACGCACACTATCCTCTGTGTGAGGATACAAAATCATACCTGCTCTGTTTCCCTGCATATAGTAATAGCTTCCATCTGGTAAAATTTCATGCGGTAAAAGTTTATCTTCTTCATCCAACATATCAAAGGACAAGTAGAGAAGTCCATCTTTTTTTACAATTCTTTCAAGCTCGGCAATGCCCTTTTTACTATCCTCAAGTATCATATGATCCAGTACGGAATTAGAAAAAACAGCATCAAAATGATGATCCTCAAAACTAATTTTGGTAACGGATGAAACAATAAAAGAATCAAACAAAAGATTGTTTTCCTGTAATAATTTTTGTGCAGATGCAACGGCTGTTTTAGATACATCAAATCCTGACACCCGAAAACCATACTGAGCAAAGTACAGTGCATACAACCCGAATCCACACCCTGCATCACAAAGAATTTTTTTATTTTCCTGTTTAAAAATATCCAGTATTCTTTGTTTGTCAAATTTTTTTACAGTTAGAGCAAGTTTTATTTTTTCTGACAAACCCGGTTGATTCCAGATAAAATCCCAATACTCTCCTTTTGTGTTAGGCACTTTACTCTTCCTCCTCTACTTGTTCTCTTTCTAAGATGCAGCAAAACTCCGACCTTTTCAGTCGGAGTTTTGTTTTGTTGTAAAAATATTTTGCCAGCGTGCAAAATATCTACGCTCTAATCTGTGCACCCAGTTCTTCCATTGCTTTCAGAATTTTATTCATTGCTGCATTGACTTCATCATCAGTGAGGGTGCGGTCTGCTGCACGCATCGTGATGTTAAATGCAACACTTTTCTTTCCTTCTGCAATCTGGCTGCCTTTATATACGTCGAACAGTTCGATTTTTTCTAAAATCTTACCGACAGCATTTTTGATTGCTTTTTCCATTGTCAAAACCGGCAAAGAATCGTCACACAGCAGTGCAAGGTCACGAGTAGAAGCCGGGAATTTTGGCAGCGGAACATAGGTCTTTTCATCATTCATCAAAGCAAAGAGCTTGAACATATCCAGCTTACCAACATAAACACGGGCGTTGATGTCGTAGTTCTGGCATACCAGTGGGTGAATTTCACCGATGATACCAAACTCCTCGCCATCTTTGGACAATATTGCACAACGTCCCGGATGGAAAGTTGGGTCATTCTGGCAAGCTGTAACATCGTAATCTTCAATATCAAGAATTTCAAGCAGGTTTTCTACCACACCTTTGAGGGTAAAGAAGTCTTTGTTTTCTCCATACATACCCATTACAAGGTTCGGAATTTCGTCCGGAAGTAATTCAGCTTCTACCGGCAGATATTCATTGCCGATTTCATACAAAGAAACAGCACCATTGCGGTTGTTGTAGTTTTTAGAAAGAATATCCATCATAGATGGAATTGCATTTGTTCTCATAATGCTGGTATCTTCACCCAGAGGATTTGTGATAACAACAGAATTTCGTTTTGGATCGTTTTTCGGCAGACGGATTTTATCATACTGTTTTGGGCTAACAAAAGAGTATGTCATAATTTCATACAAGCCCTGTGAGAGCATAATCTGATTTACTGTTCTTTCAAAGTTCTGATATTCGCTGTATTTTCCTTGTGGGCTTCCTTTTGCAATTGTGGTAGGAATATTGTTATAACCGTAAATTCTGGCAACTTCTTCTGCTATATCCGCTTTATGTTCCACATCACCACGGAAAGACGGAACAGTAATTTCGTTTCCGTTTAGGGTAAAGTGTAAATCAGTCAGAATCTGTTTCATTCTTTCTTCCGGAATATCTGTTCCGAGGAATTTATTGGTCCACTCAGCGTCAAGATGCAGAACTGTTGGCTGATAGCCGGAATTGTCAATATCAATTACGCCGTCTACAACTTCGCCGGCACCCAGCATCTCAATCAGCTCGCAGGCACGCTGAATTGCAGGCAGACAATTCTGTGCATCCAAACCTTTTTCAAAACGACCGGAAGATTCGGTTCTCATACCCAGTTTCTTTGCAGTAACACGAATGGAGCTGCCCTTAAAGCAAGCAGATTCAAATACAACAGTATGGGTTCCTTCGCTGATTCCGCTGTGTTCTCCACCCATAACACCGGCTACTGCGGAAGCTTTTTCAGCATCAGCAATTACCAGCATATCTTCGGTCAGGTTTCTTTCTACACCGTCAAGTGTGGTAAGGGTTTCTCCGTTGAGTGCATTGCGAACAATAATTTTGTTGCCTTTAACATACTCAATGTCAAAGGCGTGCATTGGCTGACCGTACTCAAGCATAACATAGTTTGTGATATCAACGATGTTATCAATCGGACGAACACCGCTTGCACGCAAACGCTCCCTCATCCAGCGTGGAGAAGTTCCTACTTTAACATTTTTTACAACACGGGCAACATATCTCTGGCACAGTTCTTTGTTCTGAACTTCTACGGAGAGATAGTCGTGAATGTCACCGCCGCAGCCCTTTACTTTTGGTGTATGCAGGTTGAGTGGCTTATCAAAAGTAACCGCTACCTCTCTTGCAAGACCGATAACAGACAAGCAATCCGGACGGTTTGGGGTAATCTCAAATTCTACGCAGGTATCATCGCAACCGATTGCAGAAGCGATATCCTGTCCCGGCTTGCAGTCTTCCTGAATTAAGAAAATACCATCTTCTACTGCATATGGAAAATCACCTTTTGTGAGATTCAGCTCACCGATAGAGCACATCATACCGTTGGACATAACGCCTCTGAGCTTACCTTTGGTGATTTTAACACCGTTTGGCAGCTGGGATTTATGCAGCGCAGCAGGTACCAAATCTCCTGCATGAACATTAGAGGCTCCGGTAACAATCTGAACCGGCTCTTCCTTGCCAATATCTAACTGACAGATAACAAGATGGTCAGAATCCGGATGTGGCTCTACTGACAAAATTTTGCCGACTACCACATTTTTTACACCATCAAATTCTGTTTCCCAACCCTCTACTTTAGAGCCGGACATACTCATCGCTTCGGAAAATTCTCTCATCGAAACATTTCCGATATCTACATAATCTTTCAGCCATCTCATTGAAAGATTCATAACTTCTCATTCCTTTCCTGATACCTTTTAAGACCGAACCCGTTCCGGTCTTAACTATTGAAACGCACAAAATTTTTCGTTTACAAAACCATTTCCGAATTTAACCTACTAGAACTGGTTGAGGAATCGAACGTCATTTTCGTAAAACATACGCAGGTCATCAATGTTATAACGACGCATAACAACACGCTCTACACCCATACCGAATGCAAAACCGCTGTATTCTTCAGGGTCGATGCCACAGTTAGCCAAAACTTTTGGATGAACCATGCCACAACCGAGAATCTCGATCCAGCCTTCGCCTTTACACAGACGGCAGCCTTCACCGTGGCAGTTAAAGCACATAACATCAAGCTCAGCAGAAGGTTCGGTAAATGGGAAGTGATGTGGTCTGAATCTTACTACGGAATCTTCTCCGTACAGGCGTTTTACAAATACTTCCAGCGTACCTTTCAGGTCAGACATGGTGATGTTTTTATCTACTACTAATCCTTCCATCTGGTGGAACAGTGGGGAGTGGGTTGCATCCAAGGCGTCAGAGCGATAAACTCGACCCGGAGCAATGATGCGGATTGGAGGTTTTTTATTTTCCATGGCATGAATCTGTACAGGAGAAGTCTGTGTTCTTAATACAACGTTATCGTTGATGTAGAAGGTATCCTGTGTATCTCTTGCAGGATGATCTTTTGGGATATTGAGTGCTTCAAAGTTATAGTAATCCAACTCAACTTCCGGTCCCTGTGCAATTTCAAATCCCATGCCGATAAAGATTTCTTTAATTTCATCTAAAACAGTGGTGATTGGGTGTTTTTTTCCGATTACCTGTTTATTGCCGGGCAGGGTAACATCCAAAGTTTCTGTCTTTAAACGCTCATCCAACAGTTTGCTTTCCAAATTGGTTTTGCTTTCTTCCAGCTTTTCTTCAATCTGTGCTCGAATCTGGTTTGCAAGCTGTCCGATTACAGGTCTTTCTTCAGCAGACAGCTTACCCATCTGTTTAAGAATGGCGGTCAACTCACCTTTTTTGCCAAGATATTTTACTCTTACAGCGTCCAAAGCTTTCAGGTCTGTGGACTGCTCAAGTTCTTCAAACGCCTTTTTTTCGATTGCTTCCAATGCAGCTTTCATATTATCTCATTCCTTTCCTGTCTTTGTGTTGCAACTCAGGGCAACGGGATTTTTGCATAAAAAAAGCCCTTCGCTCCTGATATCATCAGGGACGAAAAGCATAGTTGTTTTCCGCGGTACCACCCATATTTCGGTCAAAGCCGACACTTCATTCAGCATATAACGGTGCCTTGCCGTTTCTTCCTAGAAAACATTTTCAGAAGAACCGCTCCCAGGCGAATCTTCACGTCCTGCCCTCCTGCCCCGCTTTCAGCCCACGGCGGAAACTCTCTGAAAGGATTTTTACAGTCTGCTACTTTTCCTGTTCGTTGCGTTTGTTATTTTACAATACAATTCCATTGGATATTTTTTAGGATAACACATCTTTCCTCTTGTTGCAAGTGCTTAAAGCCGTTTATAGAAAACTTTTCAATGATTTTCTGTGTTTTTCCCAATATGAAGCTATCTATCAATGTAAAATCCGATTGCAGTAACGAAAGATTTTATGGTACAATAATAAAAATAGAGAAAGAGTCTTTTATTTCTGTTAAGGTTTTGCAGAAAAAGGAGAATAAATCTCTGACAGCTTCTTGTCTGACAAAGAAAAAGTTGATATAATTTTTGTAGAAAATTCTTTTAACTTCCTCTCTTTACTTTCAGGGATAAAATAATACTATCTCATAAATTACCGACAAAAACAGGGTTTTTATTTGATGACCCCTTCGGAAAGGATATGACATCATGAGGATCGTTACCTCCAAACAAATGAAACAAATCGAACAAAATTCAACCCAATATCAAATGACCTATCTTCGTTTAATGGAGAACGCAGGCTGTGCTGCCGCGCAATTCATTGTTGAAACACTTCATAATGTTGACGGGTTAAACTGTGTTGTATTCTGCGGAAAAGGAAACAACGGCGGTGATGGATTTGTTGTTGCAAGAAAGCTCAGCGAACTTGGCGCTGATGTTACCATCATTTTGACAGATGGTGAACCCAAAACCGAAGATGCCGCAAAAATGCTGCATCTGGTTCGCATGATGAATGTATCTGTTCTTTCTTTTGAGAATGAACCGGAACTTGTTAATACTATTGTTGCTGATGTCGATGTTATCATCGACGCTATGTTTGGCAGCGGTTTTCATGGTGAACTTGACTCCTATTGCCGTCAAATTACCTCACTGATCAACTCTGCAATTGCTGCTGTTTTCTCTCTGGATATTCCAAGCGGTATCAACTGTGATACCGGAGAAGCTGCTCAGGACGCTGTCAGCGCAGATTTCACCATCGCATTCGATAGCTATAAACCTGCACATATGCTGCCTAAATACCTGCCTAATCTGGGCCATGTGACACTTGTTTCTATTGGAATTGACCCATTATCTTATAATAACATTGAACAAAATCACTTTGTTGCCGATGAAAGTTTTGTTTACCCCAAAATTCCACGCAAAGAAAAATATGCACACAAAACATCTACCGGAAAATTACTTAATATTGCCGGAGGAATTGGATGTACCGGTGCTGCAATCCTTTCTTCTACCGCTGCTTTGCGCAGCGGTGCAGGATATGTGGTTACTGCTGTACCACAGTTAATCTACCCCATTGTTGCCCCAAGTTTAATTCAATCTCCTTTCTGTTTTATTGAAACGGCTTCTGATGTTGCAAGTGCTCTCAACGGAGTTTCTGCTGTTTCCATCGGATGTGGTATGGGAACCGGTCAACGTCAGCGCGGTATTTTGGAAGAAGTTCTTTACCTTGCAAAATGTCCTGTTGTTATTGATGCTGACGGCATAAACAACCTTGCTATGGACATATCCATAGTATCGGATGCAAAATGTCCTGTTGTTCTGACCCCTCACTTTGGCGAGATGGCAAACATCTGTCGCACCAGTGTCAAAGAGATTCAAAAAGCTCCTTTACTGTGTGCACAGGAGTTAGCAATTCAGCTTAAAGTAGTGATTGTCCTCAAGGGAGCACACACCATCATTGCTTCTCCGGACGGACGCACCTTTATCAACCATACCGGCAATCCGGGATTGGCAAAGGCAGGAAGCGGCGATGTTCTGACCGGTATTCTCACATCTTTGATTTCTCAGGGAATGGACCCATTTGATGCTGCTGTTTCGGCTGTTTATCTGCATGGTGCTGCTGCTGACCGATGTGTAGAAAGAATGTCCGAATATTTCATGCAGCCCGACGATATCCTGATTGATTTAGGACGGATGCTGAAAGAACAAATCAGATAAATTTTATCAATTTACACTGAACAAAACGGGACTGTTTGCTATCCACACTGATTTTCTCAGGAGGCGTTTTTTATGCTGCAAACATTGTCCCGTTTTCATTTATCCAAAAAACACTTTGCTGTACTGATTGCTATTCTTTTATTGATAATCGGCATTTTTTATTTTTATCAATATAATAGCTCTCGCAGCGGAACCGAATCCGATTCACAGCTGGTTTCCCGCATTGCTTCTTCCATGTCCGGCGGCTTTACTGCCGACCTTGACATTCATTGGAACGACTTTGCTGCCGCTGCTCAATTTGAACAGCGTTATATCGGAGATTGTACCTTCCGATTCACTTCTCCTCCTTCATTGGAAGGCTTTGAGATGACACTTGCAGACAAAAAAGTTTCTCTTACTTATCATGGAATCTCTTCCGAAACAGATGCAAACGGTTTATTTTCCTCCTCGGGAGCCGGAATGTTTTTACAGGCAGTCGAGGGCTTAGCTGCACAACAAGGCTTAGAATATACTTCTAAAGATGGCATTCTATTATTTACGATACCCGCCGATACAAAAGAAAACCAATTTTGTGCAAGTTTTGATGCTCAAACCGGTGCTTTACTGAAGGTGGAATTTCCGCAGGAAAATTTCTCTATTCAAGTTTCTAACTTTACTTCCAACTAAAATTATCGCTTTTAGTTTATATAATAAAAAAAGAACTCGGTATATACCGAGTTCTTTTTTTATCTTTATTTTTCATCTGCAAGTGTTTCAATCTCCATATTTTCCGGAAGTAAGAAACTAAGCAAAATAGAAACAACAAATACCACTGCTACACAGTTTGCAGAAAATACATCTTGAATAACCTGTGGGAAAATGCGCCAAATTTCAGTTTCGCTTGCAGAGGTAAATCCAATACCTACCGCCAAAGAAAGTGCAACAATTACAACATTTCTTTGGGAAAATCCTGCTTTGGAAATCATCTGTATTCCGCTTACGGTGATGGTACCGAACATCATCAGTGTGCATCCGCCGAGTACCGACTCAGGCAAGCTTGCAAAAAAGTTTCCGATTGGAGGAAGCAAGCCTGCAAGAATCATGCAAACAGCTCCTGTCATAATGGTAAAGCGATTGACAACTCTTGTCATGTTAATTAAACCGACATTCTGACTGAAAGAAGTAACCGGAGGACATCCAAACAGTGCAGAAATTGCACTTGCATATCCATCACAGGCAAGGGAACCGCTAATTTCTTTGGTCTGAATCTCACGTCTTAATCCACCGGAAACCACCGCAGTTGTATCCCCGATGGTTTCTGCGGCAGAAACCATAAAAATAATCGTTACCGAAATAATAGCCCCAACATTGAACTCCGGCATATATGGAAGCAAACGAGGAAGTGCAACCATACCACCTGCAAAAATCTGGGACAGGTCAACTGCCTTCATCATCAAGGCGGAAACATAGCCAACAATCAAACCTGCCAAAACGGAAAGCTGTTTGAGATAGCCTTTTGCCAGAACATTGAATAAAAGACAGGTTGCCAAAGTAATGGAACCTAACAACAGATTTTGAGCAGAACCAAATTCCGGGGTATATCCACCACCGAATGAACGGGTTCCAACCGAAAACAAAGAATAACCAATTGCCGTTACAACTGATGCTGAAACTACCGGTGTAATAATTTTACGCCAATATTTTGCCAATAGTCCCAGTGTTCCTTCTATTATACCACCAATCAGCACAGCCCCCAAGGCAGTTGAATAGCCGTAGCTGGAAGCGATATAGGTCAATATTGTTACAAAGGTAAAGCTGACACCCATTACAATAGGCAGGCGTGAGCCTACTTTCCAAATCGGATACAGCTGAATCAGCGTTGCTATACCTGCAACAAACATTGCATTTTGAAGTAAAATTGCAATCTCTGCGCTGGGTAATCCAGCTGCTGCTCCAATCATACTAATTGGAGTCAGGTTCGCAACAAACATTGCAAGGATATGCTGAAGTCCAAATGGTATTGCTTTTAAAATCGGAACACGTCCGTCTAAGCGATAAATGTTAGTGATGTCTGCTGTGTTTTTTGGTGTAATACCTGTTTTTGCCATAAACACTCTCCTAAATTCTAAAATTAAAAATATATTTTATTATACTTTATTTTTTAAAATTTTACAATTTATTTTAAAAATAAATTATATACCCTTCTTTCTGACAAAACAGACTTTCATAATTTATATATTCTAAAATATTATCGCACAGATTGACCGTATAGAAAATTTTTATTATATCAAAACGATCATTTTTCATAGTTACAAATTTATCGTGACATTTATAAAATTTATTTTTTACTTTAAACTGCATAGACCCCAACAAAAAATTTGTAGAAAAGAAGGTCTATATCAAATTTTATTCCTATAACAATAATAAACTTTGCCCCTTACTTTCTTGATACACCCTTTTTCTGAAGAACGAATAGAATGAAACAGCGTCTATCCTGTAAGAAAAATAATTTGATTGATTTTAAAGGAGTCTAACACCATGTCAACTGAACCTATCTCTCTTTTATCTCAGCTACGAGAAGGGCAGCGAGGACAGGTATCCTCACTTTCCCTTTCCGGCGAAATGCGTCGCCGACTTCAAGACCTTGGCATCATTGAGGGAACTACCATTCTTTGCCTTCACCGGAGTGCTTTTGGTGACCCTTGCGCTTATCTTATTCGAGGAGCAATCATTGCTTTACGAAACTGTGATTCTCAAAAAATCCGAATAAAAGCAATCTAGAATGGAGGTGAATGGTATGGAGCAACTAAAAAGCCCTACATCTATTCTGACAAACGATATTCGCAAAGATAATGAACTTGTCATCGCTCTGGCCGGAAACCCAAATGTTGGCAAGAGCACCATCTTTAACGCCTTGACCGGTATGCATCAGCACACCGGCAACTGGCCCGGAAAAACAGTTTGCAGTGCCTGCGGAAACTGTGAACACAACGGGCAAAAATACTTATTTGTTGATCTTCCGGGTACTTATTCCATTATGGCACACTCCAGTGAAGAAGCGGTTGCCAGAGATTTTATCTGCTTTGGAAAAAGTGATGCTTCCGTTGTCGTTTGTGATGCCACCTGTCTGGAGCGAAACCTTAATCTTGTTCTTCAGGTTTTAGAAATTACCCCCAAAACTGTATTGTGTTTAAACCTAATGGATGAAGCAAACAAGAAAAATATCCACATTGATACTGAGCTTCTGGAGAAAAAATTGGGAATCCCGGTGGTCACAACTAACGCCCGAGAAGGTATCGGACTTTCTCAACTACTGGATGCTGTTAAGCGGGTACAGACTTCTTCATCGGGCAAACCGTTATCTGTTCCTCTTCCAAAAGAGATTTCCTTTGCACAGCATCAAGTGGCTGTAACTGTTGCTCCATTGCTGCCGGATTTTCTTTCAGCCGATTGGGTTGCCCTGAGATTACTTTGTCCTGATGAAGGTATCGACTCTTCTTTGGAGCAATGTCTGGGATTTTCTCTTTATCAAAATAAAGACGTAAAACAATCGCTTTCCAAAGCACAAGCGGATCTGCATCAAAAAGGTTATACTTCTCAATCTCTTCGTGACCGCATCGTTGATGCTTTGGTTCGTCAAGCCGAAAATATCGCTGCTGCCTGTGTTTTTGCTTCACCGGAATCATCCCAAAATCTGAACCATAAATTAGACCGAATTTTTCTTAGCCCCAAAACCTGTGTTCCGGTTATGCTGTTATTGCTGTTTGGGGTATTCTGGCTTACTATTGTTGGTGCAAGCTATCCTTCGGAAGCTCTATCGAACCTTCTTTTTAAAGGTCAAGAAGGTCTGACAAAATTATTTCAATTTTTCCATGCTCCAAGCTGGCTGCACGGAGTTCTCGTTTTGGGTGTTTATCGTGTGCTTGCATGGGTGGTTTCTGTTATGCTTCCGCCTATGGCAATCTTTTTTCCTCTGTTCACTCTTCTGGAAGATTTTGGATATCTTCCCCGTGTTGCTTTTAATTTGGATCACTGTTTTCAAAAAGCTCATGCCTGTGGAAAACAGGCATTGACCATGTGCATGGGTTTTGGCTGCAACGCTGCGGGTGTAGTTGGATGCCGAATTATTGATTCTCCTCGTGAGCGTCTGATTGCTATTATCACAAACAGTCTTGTTCCCTGCAACGGCAGATTTCCGTCGTTGATTGCTTTAATCTCCATGTTTTTTGTGGTAGGAAACAGCTTACTTTCCCCCATTTTATCTGCTTTATTGTTGACACTGATCATTTTGCTTTCGGTAGCTGTGACTTTTTTATCTTCTCGACTGTTATCTAAAACCGTTTTGAAAGGTCAGCCCTCCTCTTTTGCATTGGAGCTTCCTCCTTACCGCAAACCTCAAATCGGTAAAGTAATTGTACGTTCCATTTTTGACCGAACCTTGTTCGTTTTAGGTCGTGCTGTTGTTGTTGCAGCACCGGCAGGGCTGATCATCTGGCTAATGGCAAATATTTCGATTGGCTCTCAAAGTTTATTGATGTCTTGTTCTGAATTTTTAAATCCATTTGCCCAATTGTTTGGTATTGATGGCGTCATTCTTCTTGCTTTTATTTTGGGATTTCCCGCAAACGAAATTGTCTTCCCTCTGATTGTAATGGGTTATCTGCAAAGTTCGATTATCATTGAAGCTGACAGTCTTTTACAGATGCATTCTTTGCTGATTGCAAACGGTTGGACAATATGGACTGCTGTTTCTGTCATGCTGATTTGTTTGTTCCATTGGCCTTGCTCGACCACCTGTCTTACCATTTACAAGGAAACAGGAAGTTTGCGATGGACTGCACTGGCCTTTTTTCTGCCTACTGCTATTGGATTCGGCTGTTGTTTCTTATTAAATCTGGTGGTTTCTTTGTTTTAAGTTCTTATCAGAACTATTTGTCCTTTCTTACAATCTTTAAAAAATGATAAAAAAGACTGCTGACACGTCATTACAGTGTGTCAGCAGTCTTTTGATATTCGGTTTTGTTTTTAGTTATTTCAGGTAATGGTCAAACCATTCTGTAATCTCTTTGAGTCTGCGGATACGATGCTTTGGCTTTCCTGAACGAGAAAGTTCATGGTTTTCACCATGGAACAAACAGATTCGAGATTCTACACCATGTACTTTAAGAGCAGAATACATCTGATAAGCCTCTACCATCCAACAACGGTAGTCTTCATCAGAATGGATAAAAAGAGTTGGTGTTGTACATTTATCTGCATATTTTAACGGAGAATGCCACCATGCCTGTTCAAAGTTTTCCCACGCATTTCC
This sequence comes from Negativibacillus sp., assembly GCA_020024325.1. Classification (GTDB taxonomy): domain Bacteria; phylum Bacillota; class Clostridia; order Oscillospirales; family Ruminococcaceae; genus Negativibacillus. Next base: position 33,600 of record JAHHTY010000008.1, on the reverse strand, counting down.
TCCGGACTGATCCATACCGAAATAAGGGCCAATATCCGAGGTTCCTTCCATCGAAATCCAGTTAGAAATAGAACGCTGTGATGCTGCGGCTGCAAAGCGATGGGTATGCCCGATAATCCAGTTGGTCATAAATCCGCCATAGCTGCCTCCGGTGACACCTACTCTACTCTTATCAATCTGAGGATAGGTCCACAGAACATAATCTGTAAACTGCATAATATCTTCATAATCATCCTGACCGTATCTACCGCGGATATCTGCAAAACTGTTACCTCTGCCGTCACCTCCACGAGGATTGCAGAAAAATACAAAGTATCCCTGTGAAGCCCAATACTGCATCTCATGGAAGAAGCAAGTTCCATAAACGGTCTTTGGTCCCCCATGAATATCCAAAATTGCCGGATAGCTCTTGGTTGGGTCATAGTCTACAGGTTCAATTACCCAACCATCAATCTCTACCCCATCATTGTTAGTAATACGCAATGATTTTGGTGTGACAACAGCTTTATCCTGCAATACCTTTTTATTTATAGAACTCAAACAAAATTCCTGTCCGTCCTTCAAGGTATAAACTTCCTGCAAGCGGTCTGCTCTCATTGCCACATATACGATAACCTCACCATTACGGTCAAAACAGTCCACCGATCCCTCGTCTGCGGTCAGACTTTCAAGATTACCATCCATATCCACATGAACCAGTTTCGAGCTGTTATGGTCTGTGGTGATATAAGTGATACCGTTTTCATCTGTAACAAAAGATTTTCCGCCTCCATAACGGCAGTCGGAACCAACGCTGCTGGAATAGGAACGATCCGGATTGCAAATTAGCTGCAAACATCCTTCTTCTCGGTCATAGTAGTAGAGAGCAACATTTTCATTGATGCCATAATCTTTATTTTCTGTGGCAGTCACCACGATTTTTGTTCCTACATAATCCACTCTGTGGATATTCCAGCTATTCATTGGAATAAGAACAGATTTTTCTTTCGTTGTAAGATCTAATTCGACCAGCTCTTGTTTAAGGTTTTCGACTCCACGAAAATCACTTCCGCAATACAGCACTTTCTGATGGTCTTTAGATAAAGCATAGCCATCCAACTGATACATTGACTCTGTAAGTGGATCTAATGTGTTTTTTACTGCATCATATATGTACAGCCTGCTTCTTTTCTTGTTGGTAACTCCCTCTCCGTTTCTCCAGAAAGGCAGTTCGTCAAACACTTCATAATCTTTTTCTTCTGCTCTGTCTTCCAAAACCTTTTTACGCTCTTCACGGCTTTGTTCAAAAAAGTTTTTTGGAAGATTGTTATCATATGAGATACAAACTAAATATTTGTCTTTTTCCAATTCTTTGAGTCCCTCAACAGGAGCCGGAATTGTCATTTTCTTTTGTGCTTCTCCCCCATTGAGAGAAATTTCAAAGTAATCGGTATAATAAGCATCGACTTCTTCTTTTTTTCGCTCTCTTCTGGAAGAGAACAAAAGGGTATTATCATCTGTCCACAAAAAAGCACGTTCATCTTTTCCTGATGTTAGCTTATAGCACTCTTGGGTCACTAAATCTGCTATCCAAATCCCTGCTGTATATCCATCTTTTTCTTCATTACTTTTAGAAACCACAAATGCTGCTTTTTTAGCATTCGGGCTTAACTGAAGATTGGATAAAAAATGAAAATTTACAAATTCATCCAGTTTAATTCGTTCCATATATTTTGCACTCCTTTACTTTACAATAATTTAAATTTGTTATATCCAACATTTTCTCCATTTTAGCATATTATTTTCCCGTTGAAAAGAGATGTTTTGATATATTTTAACAACATTTTTCTTGACTTTTTTCCGGAAATGGCTAAAATAAAGGTCAAAGTAGCTTTTTATAAACTGATATTTTTGTTAGAGGAGCTTGCATAATGTCAAAAAAATCTACATTGCCAAAGTCTTTCCGAGTTTTTCCACCACTTCTCACCGCTTTGTTAATTTTGCTGTGTGTATATCTTGGAAGCCATATGTCCTTATCAGAGCTTATCTCCTACTCACCTTCCAACCCTATTTTAGCTGCAAGCAGCATCATCTTTCTGTTTGCAATAAAATCGCTGTCTGTTGTTTTTCCACTATCTGCACTGTATATTGTATCTGCTTTTTGGTTTGGACCTTTATGGGCTATTTTAATAAACTATATCGGACTTGTTGTATCAATAAGCATTCCTTATCTTTTAGGCCGTCGCTTTGCCAGCCCTGCCATTGAACTTTTACTGAAGAAATATCCAAAACTGGAACATTTTCAACAGCTTGGTTTTTCCAATCAGTTAATGCTGTCCTACCTTTTGCGTATTGTTTCGGTTTTACCCGGAGATTTATGCAGCTTGTTTTTGGGGGCTTGCTCAATTGAGTATAAAAGATATATTATCGGCTCTCTTTTAGGGCTTTCTCCCATTATGATTCTCCATGTTCTCTTTGCCGATTTATTTGCAGAAAGTTTCTTTGGTGGATTTTGGTCCACCCTTACACCAAAAACTATTATAACAATTATCGGCTTGATTGCTGTGTCTATTTTTTCTTCTATTTTCTTAAACAAAAAATATTCTATTAAATCAAAGAAGTGATAGACCAATCAAAATTTATAAAACAAATAAAACAGGCAGTTCAATTTGTATTTTGAACTGCCTGTTTTATTTAGGGTGACAACAAAAATAAGCAAAAAATTAAACTATGCTCTCACTGATGCCGAAAGCCCACGCTTGGTGGTTTTTCTTTTTAATTTTTTTACAGAGCGAGCAGTCTTTTTTGCCTTATGGTTTGCTTTCTTGGACGATGCTTTTATTACTTTTTTACCGGACGGCAGTGTAATTTCTTTTTCAGACTTTGTCTGCGATTGTTCATCCGGTAAATAATTTCCTAATTCAAATTGTTGCAATGTAACCGGGGCTGCTGCCGATGCCACTGTAGCAGTAGAAATACCGGCAAATGCCATACAGGCTGCCATTAACATTGCAAACACTTTTTGTTCACGCTTCATAAAACCACCTCAAAAAATAACACATAATTTATATATTTTATTATATACCTTTTTTCTTTAACTTTCAATGTCAGTTTAGAACAAAAAAGACCGACAGAATTATCCATTCTGCCGATCTTTTTTTCTAGGTATTTAGTTGATTTATAAACGTGCTGCGACTTCTTTGATGTAATCTCGAAACTGATCTCTCACCTGAGGATGCTGTAGAGCAACTTCCACAATTGCCTGAAGGATTCCGAATTTGTTGCCCATATCATAGCGAGTTCCGGTAAATTCAACACCCATCATACCATGTTCTTTTGTTAAAACCTTCATTGCATCGGTAAGCTGAATTTCTCCGCCTGCTCCCGGAGCAGTTCTTTCAAGAATCGGGAAAATCTCAGGTGGCAAAACCACTCTTCCCAAAATAGAATAGTTCGATAAAATCTCGGTTAGTGAAGGTTTTTCAATCATATCCATTAAACGGAAAATACCGTTTTTTCCTTCCACTTTCTCCAGTGCCAAAGAACAATATTTGCTGATATCCTCACGAGGAACCGGTTTAATGCCCGCTACACCTATTCCATATTCCTCATAAACTTCGCACAGTTCTCGGCAAGCCGGACGTTCTCCGCCCAAGATAACATCGTCCCCATAAAGTACTGCAAACGGTTCATTTCCAACAAAGGCTTTTGCACACAATACTGCGTGTCCCAAACCCTTAGTTTCTTTCTGACGAACATACTGAATATTTGCCATATGAGAGATTGCAACCATTTGGTCATAAACCTCTTGCTTTTTACTGGCAAGTAATCTAGCTTCCAGTTCCGGGTTACGGTCAAAATGGTCTTCAACCGTAGTTTTTCCACGGCTTGTGATAATCAGGATATCCTCGATTCCACTTTTAACCGCTTCTTCTACAATATACTGAATTGCCGGTTTATCTACAATCGGGAGCATCTCTTTTGGCATTGATTTGGATGCCGGCAGAACTCTTGTTCCAAGGCCTGCTGCCGGAATCACCGCTTTCTTAATCTTCATTATATTCCTCCTAAGGCTAAGCCTAAACCAGGTTGAATCGACCGCAAGACTGCGCTATCTGCATTATAAATCCAACGCAGCCTTTACTGCATTGCAGACAAAACGAATATCCGATTCATCCAGATACGGATGCATTGGAAGTGCCAAAACACGCTCACACAAAGCTTCCGCAACCGGAAAATCCCCCTGTTTATATCCAAGCTCTGCAAAAGCAGTTTGCAGGTGCATTGGTTTCGGATAATAAATCATGGTTGGAATTCCCTGTTCTTTTAATTCACGCTGAAGATGTTCTCTTTGTTCTTTATCTTTTAAAATTAAGGTGTATTGTGCCCAACTGGAATAAAAACCTTCCGGAACAACAGGAGTTTTCACCTGATCTCCCAGATACCGGGTATATAGATTTGCTGATTTGTTGACATCCTTCAGTTCATATTCTGCAAATGCTTTCAGTTTGATTTGCAAAATAGCTGCCTGAATGGTGTCCAGACGAGAGTTCCAACCAATTCTGACATTATCATATTTTCCGGAGCTTCCTTTTCCGTGAACACGAATGGAACGCAAATATTCTGCGGTAGCATCATCGTTTGTAAATACAGCACCACCATCTCCATAACATCCCAAAGGTTTTGCCGGGAAGAAAGAAGTTGTTGCTGCATTGCCAAAACTGCACGCTGTACGCTCTCCCATTTTTCCGCCAAATCCCTGTGCTCCGTCTTCTAACAGCAAAAGGTTATACTTTTTGCAAACTGCTTCAATTCGGTCATAATCTGCCGGTTGTCCAAACAGATCTACTGCGATAACAGCCTTTGGTTTCAGTTTGCCTTCCTGCTGAACCTGCAAAATTGCCTGTTCCAGCTTATCTGCGTCCAGATTAAAGGTATCTTCTTTTACATCTACAAAAACGGGGGTTGCTCCTTCAAATGCAACCACTTCTGCACTTGCAAAGAAGGTGAAGGTCGGTACAAAAACAGCGTCCCCCTCTTGAACATTCCATGCCATCATCACCATAGTCAGTGCGTCGGTTCCGTTTGCACAGGTGACACAATGTTTTACACCAACATATTCTGCCAGCTGTTGTTCTAACTCAGTTACCTGCTTGCCGCTGATGAAATTACAATTTTGTGCAACCTCCATCATTGCTGCATCTATCTGAGGTTTTAAACACTGATACTGTCTTTTTAAATCACGAAATTCCATTGAGGCTCCCCTCTCTATTTTAAAACGATTCCTGTTGCGGTTGTACTTCAATCAGCCCACAGGATTCCTGCTGATACTTTCTGCCGCAAGTCGGGCAAACTAAACTATTGTCCAAAACAGCCCCACACTCGCAGACCCAGCCGATTTGTTTAGCAGGTACCCCTGCTACCAGTGCATGATCGGGGACATCCTTTGTCACCACTGCTCCCGAGCCGACAAGCGCCCAGCTGCCGATGGTGTGCCCGCAAACAATGGTTGCATTTGCTCCAATGCTTGCCCCTGTTTTGACTAACGTCTTTTTATAGCCAATACTGCCCTTTGGATATTTTGCTCGTGGAGTCAGGTCGTTTGTAAACACCATAGAAGGACCGCAAAAAACATAGTCTTGCAGCTCTACCCCTTCATAAATGGATACATTATTCTGCACCTTAACTCCATTACCGATTTTAACGTTGGAGGATACATTTACATTCTGTCCAAAGGAGCAGTTTTCCCCGATAACAGCACCACTTTGAATATGGCAGAAATGCCATATTTTCGTATTTGCCCCAATGGTTACTTGTGGGTCGATATAACTGCTTTCGTGTACAAAATATTCCGGCATTTCTTTCCATCCTTTATCTTTGATTTTTGCCTGCTAAAAGATTTTTTGAAAGTTATTAAAACTCACCCTTCATATCAACGCTTGCAAAATTTTGGAGAGGCAGCTTCACCGGTCTGCCCTCTTTCTGGCTCTTATAAATTGCCAAAACCAGTTCGAGTGCATTTTTACCTGCATGAGCATCTACATAAGGCTGACGGTTATTCTTGACAGCATCAATCATATCAGCATAAAGGCTGGTATGACCATTGCCGTAAACGTTGCTGGTTGCTTCTTCCAGACCTTTGTTTTTCTGGTCTTCTTCGCTTTCGTCCGCAAAGTCCCATACATCAATATTGTTGGTGGATTTTCCTCCCAATTTTACTGTTCCGTTTTCTCCAAACAGGTAAAGGGTCTCCTCCAAATTTTTTGGATAAACATTGGTTGTTCCCTCAATGGTAGCAACTGCACCGTTTTTAAACTTTACCACTGCCATACCAATATCTTCAGCCTCAAGATAATGGTGGAACTGCTGTCTTGTGACACCGTAAACCTCTTCGATTTCTTCACCCATCATCCAGCGCAGCAGGTCAATTCCATGGATGCACTGATTCATCAGCGCACCACCATCCTGTGCCCATGTACCACGCCATTTTGCCTGATCATAGTAATCCTGGTTTCTGTTCCAACGAACATGGATAGAACCATGAGAAAGCTTGCCAAAGCGGCCTGCTTCCACAGCCTTTCTCATCTGTTGTACAGCAACATTAAAGCGGTTCTGATGGCAAGCAGAAACTTTAACACCCTTTTCCTGACTGCGGCGAATGATTTCGTCTGCATCTTCAATGCTCATTGCCATTGGTTTTTCAACGATAACATTTACGCCGTGGTCGATGCAGTACAGAGCAATCTCGGCGTGTACACCGCTTTCAGTAGCAATGCCTACCAGTTCCGGCTGCTCTTTTTCGATCATTTCTTTATAATCGGTATAACGGTGGATAGACTCATCCTGATTTAATTCGTGTTTTGCAAGCAGGTTTTCCATCTGCTGCGGAACAATGTCACATACTGCCACAAAATCCAGACGGTTATTGAGAACTGCCTTGATGTGATTGGTTGCAATTCTGCCACAGCCAATTAAAGCATACTTCATTTTGTAATCCGTTCCTTTCTGGTTTATCAGTTTTTCTATTTATATAGAAATTTTCTATGCAAGACAGAAAATGACTATCTTGCATAGAAAAACCGATTTAAAAGAAAATTTATATTTGTCTGCAACATCTGCCTTGGGCAGTATGCTGGCTTTCTTATTAGAGAACTTCTATATTATCGCGGTTTGCAATGTTTTTCATTGCATTTTTGGTGTCGAAAATCAAAGAAGCATTTTTCTGAACCATATCATAATCTACATTGGTGTGAGCTGTTGTAATCATAACAAGATCTGCTGCTTTCAGAACTTCTTCGGTGAGTGCCGGAATCCCCTGATGGATCTGACCGTTATGTTTGTACTCTTTTACCCATGGGTCAAAGAAGGTTACTTCTGCACCCTCACGCTCAAGAACTTCGATAACACGCAGTGCCGGGCTTTCACGGTAATCGTCAATATCCTGTTTGTATGCAACGCCGAGAACCAGAACTTTAGAACCGTTCATTGCTTTCTTTACACGGTTGAGCTGTTTTGCAGCTCTGTCAACACAGTATTCCGGCATCTTGTCGTTGATCATCATAGAGCTTTCAATCATAGATGTATGGAAGCCGTACTCTCTTGCTTTCCAGGAAAGGTAGTATGGGTCAAGTGGGATACAGTGTCCGCCAAGACCCGGACCCGGATAGAATGCCTGGAAGCCATATGGTTTTGTTTTAGCTGCGTCAACAACTTCCCACATACTAATACCCATTTGGTTACACAGCATTGTCAACTCATTAACCAGACCGATGTTGATGTTTCTGTAAGTATTTTCCAGAATTTTCTCCATCTCCGCAACTGCCGGAGAGGATACTTCATAAACTTCGCCTTCCAATACTGCACGGTACATTGCCGCAATCACTTCGGTAGCGTCTTTTCCGATAGCACCAACTACCTTTGGAGTGTTCTTTGTTTTGTAGATCAGGTTACCCGGATCAACACGTTCTGGAGAGAAGCCGAGATAGAAATCCTCGCCGCATTTTAAGCCGGAGCCTTCTTCCAAAATCGGCTTAATCAGTTCTTCGGTTGTTCCCGGATAGGTAGTGGATTCCAGTACTACCATCGTGCCTTTTTTCAGATATTTGGATACAGCTTCTGTGGAAGAACGAACATAGCTGATATCCGGCTGCTGATGAGCGTCCAATGGAGTTGGTACACAGATGGCAACAAAGTCAACATCCTTTACAAAACTGAAATCAGTGGTTGCGGACAGCATACCGCTCTTAACAATCTCTGCAAGGTCAGTGTCTACAACATCTCCGATGTAGTTGTGACCTGCATTTACCATATCAACCTTTTGTGGCTGAACATCAAAACCAATGGTCTTAAAGCCTGCCTTTGCTTTTTCTACTGCAAGCGGCAGACCTACATATCCAAGCCCAACTACGCCAACCACAATTTCTTTATTTTCTATTTTGCGGAGCATTTCATTTTTCATCATGGTTTTCCTCTCCAATCTGTGATTTACATATATTTCTTAAATGAATGTTCATTATAAGCCCTGATAAGAAGTAAACAACAATCAACGCAATCGCAGCACCATAAATTCCCAGCATCTTAACTGCGGTGACATCAATGAGTGCATGAACAACCACAAATACAATGTTGATTTTTAAATTGAATTTTTCCTCTCCCGTTACTGCAAGGATGTTGCCCGAAATGCCTCGGAACACTGCCTGAATCCAGGAAGCAATCAAAAACATCCGAACCATGGTGACCGCTCCCATATATTCCGGTCCTGCAAATACAAAAAGATAAAGTTTTGCAAAAATAAACAGTCCTGCATGAACAACAGTCATCACAATACCATTAACAACGAAGAGCTTTTTATAATTATCCCAAATCCACTTTTTGTCGTTGATATGCTGGATAAAATACGGCAAGATAAATACAAGCAATGCCTCCAGCAAAAACAGCGAAATTGGCAGGATGTTTGCAGCTACACGATATTCTGCCAGCAGTTCTTCATCCTTTAGAATTTGCCCGACAATAAATGTTTCGTTATAGCTCATTACCGTTGAAGTTGCAGACGCTGTCAGCATTACAATACCAAAGCGAATCAGCGTCTTTGTTTCTGCCCAATCCGGCATTTGTGCCTTTACCTTCATCATAGGCAGATCCCGAATCAGAAAATATCCCATCACAACGCACAACGCCATTGACAGGTATCTTCCAACCATAACACCGGTAATTCCCCAGAGAACCGCAAAGAGAATCTGGAAAATCATCAGCAAAAAGGAATAGGTAAAATTGTATACCGAATAACGCTGATTTTGGAAAGTTGCCCGAAGCAAAAGCTGAATATCGGTAAACAGAAAATACAAAATTGGTAGGCAAGAAGAGAACACCAGTTGAAATCGGGAACCTTCAAAAGGAAAATCAACCAACAAGTATGCCGCTGCTGTAAAGATAATCAGAACAACATCTGCAACAATTCCCACCTTCAGTGAAGCGAGGAAATATCCTTTCTTTTCTTCGTCGCTGCTTTTTTGTGCACAGTAACGAAGGGTTGCATTGGTAATGCCAATTCCGTTAAAGAGCATAACGTAGTTGCGGATATTGTCAACATAGGCAAGCAGTCCGTAATCCGTTTTCGACAAAAATCTTGGCAGAAAAAAAACTGAAACAAATCCCGCAATCTTTGCCAGGGTAGAACCGGCAATGATGTGAAAAAATCCTCTGTTTTTCAGGGTAATTAAACCATCTTTCAGTTTATCCCAAAACTGAGAAAGCTGCTGCTTTTTCATGGTTTCTCCTTTCCGAGGTATTCTACAAACGATAAAAACCTCAGCGAATATACTTAGAGTAAAATTCCTTGTTTTGCTCTTGTCTTGATGCTGTGTGTTCTCCTATCAAAATCAGCAAACTTGGAACCACAAAGAACAAAATTTCTATCAGTGGTTCATTATATCCTGCATTTACAGTAATCTGCGCATAATATAACACAAAGATGGACAAATACAAAAATCTTCCCCGACGGTCCAATCGTTTTTCAATTCTTGCAAAGTTTACAATCAAAATGCTGTGGAACAACAAGCTTCCCACCAAACCATAATAAGCAAGGTAGTCACAGACAATGGAATGTCCACCTATCAATTCCCTTGGATTTTCCATTGTTTTTAGTATCAAATCTCCAACGCCGAACAAAGGAGCTGTCAACCACGTTTTCAGTGAAGTGGTGTAAAGGACAACTCTGGTTCCGGCATCGCTGCCCTGTGTAATCCCTGTTCCTTTAAGCAGGTTGCCTACTTCCATAAAGCGAAGCTGTAATTTTAAGTTATCTGTATTTTCGGCAATAAAGTAAAAAATGCGATAGAGGTTTGGAACAATCACCAATGCCGCAAGAAAACAGAACAGGATGACCGCCGTTGTCACTCCGCCGCTTTTGGGAGGGCGACACATCGCTAAAATTGAGAACGCAAACACAAACAAAATGGCAAAGGAATAATTTGACATCACGATGACCAGCAATCCCAGTAAAAGGACTATCCCCCATCCAATCGTTTCAAACAGTTTTGGACGATAGTACCAGATAATTCCCACAACTGCTACGGTGAACATTGTGAGCGAATAAATGTGTTGATAACCTCCGGTAAACGGGCTTGCAAGAGGTGCTGTCAGTTCAGGATTTCCGTTTGCAAGTAAGCGAGATACATTTGGATTTTGCCGCAGTGCATATACTGTTCCCAGGTTAATTAAGATATAATAGCTCACCGTTAAAAAGCTGAGCAGTTTCATTGCAAAGCGATTATCTAAAGAAAAATAATACCAGAACATTAAATAGAAAATCGGCATCAGCAAGTGATGAAACGGAAACTCTGCATGACCTGCCGCAGCATATACCGCCATCAGCACGGGCCATCCGAAACTGAGCAGCATTGCAGGATGCAGTGTTGTCTGCCAAAACTTTTTCCATTCTGACATCATTGCAAAACCTGCCCACAGTACAACCACCCCGGCATATAAAGCCCAATTATACAAAAACGATTCCGGGTTGATGCCCCACAACAGCACAAATGCCGCACAAAACTCTCGGGGTACACGAAGAAAAGAATATCCTCTGTTTTCGCAAATATAGGCTGACTGCTCCATTTTGCTTGTGCCTCCTTTCTGTTTTCTGTCTTTATTGTAACACAGCAGTTATGTAATAATCTATCCTTTAAGCCATGACTTTCTGTTTTTCTGCTGTTTTTTCTGTTAATTTTTCATACTGATACATTAGACTTTGTGCAACAGCATGAGAGGAATAGGACTCTCTTATTTCTTCTGCAATGGCGTTACGATTATAACTGCCAATATTACAGTACATTGTAAGCATCGCTTTTGCCAAAGCTTCAATATCATCAGGTTCCACCATAATTCCGTTATGTTCATGGACAAAACATTCCGGACCTCCGCAGCGGGTTGCCACTACCGGAACGCCACAGGAAAGAGCTTCCAAATAAGAAACGCCGAACGTTTCGGAAGCTGAAGCCAAGACAAAGCAATCTGCTTGCTGCAGCCTTTGGGCAATTTCCGCCCTTGGTCTTAGCCCTTCCATAAAAATACGTTTTTCCATACCGAGTTGTATAATCAATTTTTCCAGCGCCTGTTGTTCTTCTCCTTGTCCGCAGATAGTTAAAGTAACCTTTGGGCAATCGTGGAACGCCTTTGCAAACGCCTGAATGAGTACATCCATACGTTTAATTTTTCTCAGATTTCCACAGCTGAGAAAGGAAAAAGCTCCGCCTTCTTCCTCCATCTCCGATTCCTTTTTCAGAATTCTTTGATGCTCCCGTTCTTCGCTATAAGAAAACAACTCTGTATCGACCATATCGGGAATCCAGAGTACCTTGCTTTCACTGTGTTCCTGCATCTTGCAGGCAAGTGCAGGACTAACCGCAATCAAACAATCTGCTGCACGAAAAGCTGTTTTTGCTGCTTTCTCAATATTCTCGGGAATGATATCTCGATTGATCAAAGAAGAATGTTCTGTTACCACTAAAGGAATCTGTTTTTCCTTTTTTAGTTCTGCTGCAAGATAAGCATAGTCGGTAAAATGAGCGTGGAAAACATTCGGCTTGCCGAATTCTTTTTCCGCTTTTGAGTACAGACGTTTTAACGCCCACATTCCAATTTTGTAAAACAACTTTTTGGGAACATTTCCCACAGGAATGCTTAACACTCGAACAGCAACCCCGTTGCGTTCAAACGCCTGAAAGCCCCACGGTCTTACCCTGCGGACAGACCGTAAATCCAACGCCAGAAAAACTACCTGACAGCCTTCTTTCACCAAAGCCTGTGCCTGGTCGAACTCAAAAACACCGTTGGTGGAATATTTTTCTGTCGGTACCCCTCTGGATAAAATAAACGCTAACATATTAAACCTCTTTTATGCCAATCCCGTCTCCTGCTCAAGCTTTCGATAAAGCTCAAACAGTTTTTCTTCTTCAATTCCCCAGTTATATTTTTTAAGAACGGCTTCCCTGCCTGCTGTCCCCATAAAAGATGCCTCTGTTTGATTGGAAAGCAGATTTTTGATTGCCTGTGCAATTTCCTGCGGATTTGCAGGATCAACTGCAACACCAAAGCCATCTTCTTTTACTGACCGTTTCATAAACGGATAATCGGAAACAATAACAGGCAAACCTGCTGCCATATATTCATAAACCTTGGTTGGAAAATTATCTAAGCTGGAATATTGTCCTACATTTAAAATGGTGGACATTCCAATGCTGGAGCGAGCGTAAACTTCCGCCAGCTCCTTTCTGCCAAGGTAGCCTAAATATTCTACACACTCATATTCCGGCATCGCTTCCAGTTCTTTTTGATATGCCTCTGAGGAATATTTGCCTGCCAAAATTAACCGTACTCCGGCAAGGTGAGCCGCTTTTATCAGGTGGGTGATTCCTCTTTGATAGGTTAAACTGCCGGTGCAACAAATGCTGTTACCGTCTTTATGAGTTTTGCCGCATTCCTCCGGTGAAAGCATTTCCTCAACCATCACCGCATTGGAGATGATAACGGTTTGCTTTGCACGCCCCTCAAAAATATTGACACCGTTTTTGGTACAGGGAAATAATACTGCATCAAGACGCTTTACCACATGAGTTTCATATGCCTTATAAACACCCGAAATGATTTTTCTCAGAAAGGATGGAATCCATTCTTTTTCCATGATCTGGGTTGGATAATCCTCGTGACTATCAAAGATTACCTTTTTCCCTTTTTTTGCAAGCTTCAATCCATATGGGAGAAGCTCCGGATCATGGAACTCATAAATGTCTGCATCCACTTCCAGCGCCTTTTGGTAAACTGCCTTTGCTCCGAACAACATTCGTTTAAGGCGAGAGGAAGCATCCACCGGAACCTGAATGATATGAACTCCCTTTTCGGTCGAGGTTGATGCCGACTTTTCATCTTTTGCCTTTACAACAAAAGTGACATCATATCCTGCCTTTGCCAGAGAAGCACACTGCTTATGAAAAATTCTGGTGTCGTTCGGTGCGTGTGCACTGGAAAAATGGCAAACTTTGGTCATATAATTTCCTTCCATTCTGTAATATATATTATCATTAGTACGATTTGTAATCTATTTTGTCACTTCCTGCAAGATAGAAAACAATTTTTCTGTCAATGCCTGATAATCATACTGTTCTGCCGCATTTCTTGCGTTTTTGCAAATTTGTTCGTACTCTTCCTTAGGCATCTTTGCAAAACGCAGAACCTCCTGACACAACGCTTCGGTATCCTGTGTTGGCAGTGTTACACCTGCATGATAACGCTCGATCAAATCGTGGCTGACAGTTAAATCGGAGAGCACCGGTTTACCACTTGCAAAATAATCAAACTGCTTATTTAAACTGCATCCAAAACGCATGATGCCTGTCTGCTTAACGTGGTTTAGATTCAAATCCGATTTGGAAAGAATAAACGGAATGTATTTTTTCTCTACCTTACCCGGGAAACGGATATTATCAAGACCTTTTTCCTTGCAGCGAGCCATCAGCTCCTCACGCTCGGTTCCATCTCCATACAAAAGGAATCGAATATTTTCTTCACCATGTTCCTTCATATACTCTGCCATCTCGACAACTTTACCCAGGTTGTTTACCAGACGAATCGAGCCGGTATAAACGACTTTAAAAGTACTGTCGTCCAAAAGGTCCGGATCATCCAAACAATACTCTTCCCTGTTTTTATCAAATTCCTGAAGATCTACACCATTATTTAAATTTCTAATCTTAGAAAGAGGAACGGCTTTTTCCCAGCCTTTTTCTTTGATGTAATCTTGACCGCCTTCCATTGTAAAAATCAAACGGTCAGCACCATGGTACAACCATTTTTCCAACTGATATAGCACCATAATAATCGGATTTTTTCGGGACATTCCCTTATATTCCACAATAGACTCCGGCCAAATATCTCTGACCTCCACCACACACGGAACTTTCAAACGATGCGCCGCAATCATGGCAGAGCCTGCTGCAAAAATAGTCGGTGCAGAGGTATAGATAACGTCAGGGCGTTCCCCTTGCTTTACAAACTGTTTTACAGCTTGTTGAATTCTAAAAGGAAATTCCAACATATTATATATTCTGGATAAACCGTTACCGCTGTAATCTCTGGTTTTCAAAAAAGTGTACGGTATGCCGTCCATCATCTCCTCTTTATACAGCGAGCCATCTCGAATCATGTTAATGTTGGTGTTGTGAATTTCGCTGGCTGTGAAGATTCGCACCTGATGACCCATCTGTCTTAAAAATTTAGAGAAATAAAAATGACGTACCAGTCCACCCATTGACGGTGGAATTGCATAGTGGTTGATAATCCAGACATTCATAAATACGTTGTCCCTCTTTTGTATGTTATATTGTTATTTTACAACTGCAAGCACAGTATCAAGCATCGTTTTTAAGTCCTTCCAGAACGAAAATTCTAAAAGACTTTTCAGATTATACTCCATTTTTCCCGGAAGCACCTGCTCAATATAGGTTTTATCCGCATTTTCTGCGTCTGCAAGCAGTCGATCTTCGTCTTTATATTCAATGGACGCCCTTGAAGTAACCCCAGCCGGTAATAAAAGAGTTGCCATCATCTCCGGGGTATACTGCGAAACATATTTTGGAACCTCCGGTCTTGTACCGACAAAGCTCATTTGCCCTAAAAGGATATTCAAAAGCTGCGGCAGCTCGTCTAAACGGAATTTTCGCAGTAAGTGACCCACCCGAGTGATTCTGGGATCCCCTTGTACCGTTACCTGTGTTCCTTTTGTAGGTGCATCGGAAACCATCGTGCGGAATTTAAAAATACGAAATTCTTTTCCATATTGGGTCACACGCACCTGACGAAACATGACAGTACCTTTGGAATCCAATTTGATAGCTGCGGCTAAAATCAGCATTATCGGTGAAAGCAGGAATAAAAGAAGTAAAGCACACAGAAAATCAAAAACTCTTTTTGCTGCCAGCTGTCCCCTTTTTTTGCATAGTGCCTCATAATATGGACGGACACTGTCCTGCTGTAAAAACTCCGGAAGCTTGTGCCACGGACTCAGCAATCCTATTCACCTATCCCTTCAATATATCCGAAAAACACTTCAATACATATTCTACCTGTTCATCGGTTAGGCAGGTATGCAATGGGAGTGAAACTTCATTATGATACATATGATAGGCATTTGGATAATCTTTTATATCAAATCCCATGTTACGGTAAGCGGTATGCATTGGCAGCGGTTTATAGTGTACATTGGTTGCAACATCTTTTTGTGCCATTTTGATGATAAGTTCGTTGCGATATTGCTCGTCCTTACCGTCTAAGCGCACCATATACAAATGTCCGCTGGAAGCAAAATCTTCTCCATAATGTTTCCACACAGTTACCGGCAGATGACCCATTACCTCGTCATAACGTGAGATAATCTCTTTTCTGCGAGCAAGCAAAGATGGATAACGCTTCATCTGTGCAAGTCCGATTCCTGCCATAATATCGGTCATATTACATTTATAGCCCGGAATCACAATATCATATTCCCAAGCACCCAGCTGTGTTTTTGCAAGAGCATCTTTTGACTGTCCATGGAGGGAGAGCAGCATATAATAACGATAAATTTCGTCATTATCTACTCCGTCAATATCTTTCCAGACAACTGCTCCACCTTCTGCGGTAGTAAAGTTTTTAACTGCATGGAAGGAAAAAGCTGTAAAATCGGCGATTTCTCCGCACATTTTCCCATGTCTTTGAGCCCCAAATGCGTGTGCAGCATCTGCAACAACCGCTACCCTGCCCAAAGCCTGCTGTATTTTATTTTCAGATGGTGTAAATATGCTTTTCTTTCTTTCCACAATTTCAAAAATTCTGTCATAATCGCAAATTACTCCACCAATATCAACCGGAATAATTGCCTTTGTTTTTTCAGTAATTGCATTTTCTAAAGCATCATAATCCATCTGGAAGCTATCTTTTTGGCAATCCACCAAAACAAGCTTTGCCCCTACATGACAAACCACACTGGCAGAAGCTGTATAGGTATAGGCACAGGTGATAACCTCATCCCCCACACCAATTCCCAACTGGTGCAAAGTTAACTCCAGGGCTGCCGTTGCAGAATTTAAGCATACTGCCTTTGATGTGTGGCAAAGTTCTGCAACCTGTCGCTCCAGCTCCTTAGTTTTTGGTCCGGTAGTAATCCAGCCTGAGCGCAACGCTTGTGTTACTTGTTCAATCTCTGCTTCTCCTACATCAGGAGGGGAAAATGGAATTTTCATTACAGCTCAATTCCTTTCTGTATCCTTGATAGAGTCTTGTCTTACAATCAAATCTAGTCAACCAACAGCATACCCAGAATATCTTTTCCCGATTTTTCCAAACGAATAATCTGACGGTTGATCTCTGCAATCAACGATATGCCGCTTTCTTCCAACAAAACCACTGCATCTGCCTGTGATGCTGTCTGCATTGACTGTGCATTTTTTAAAATTGCCGGGCAAGAGCGATAGATTACCTGGGAATCAGAACACTGTTCCATTTTTTCAAACATTTGCATAATAGAATCATCTTCCTGTGTGCTGACAATCGCAACTGTCTGCGGCTTTTCTCTTTTTTGCGTTAATGCTTTAATCGCAGTACAGGTATATTCAGACGCTTCATCCAGACTCTCAAAATTCTGTCTGTTTGCATTATTTTCCATATTGTTAATTAAACGGGAAAAGATCGGACGATGCTTTTTGGAGTGCAAAACTGCCACACCGAAAAGCTCCAGATTATATAAACGCTCTGCCTGATATGCTCCGTCCAATCGGTTATCGGAAAGGTATGCAAGCAAAATCCACAGGCAGATAAGAACTCCGCCCAAAACACCGCCGATGATGCCAAACAGAACTGCCTTTTTAATAACACTTCTCATAGAAAGAGATGGTTCTTGCGGCATATCACGCTCTAAGGTTGCAAGCTGCGCTTCGTTTGTTTTAATGTTTTCTTCTAACTCGGTAATTTCTTTCTTTACTTCTTTTTTCAGAGTATCAAGTTCTTCATCTACAATTATCATTGTTGAGTCGGAAAGAATGGTTGTACTGTGTTCAGCAATTGTTTTGCCGAAAGTATCTTTCAGGTAGTGAAAAGTAAAATTGGTGATCTGAGCTGCTGTTTGTTCATCCTGTGCCCTTGCACTGATAACAACCACACCCTCATTTCCGTCACTGTGCTTTACAGTTATATTTCCGACACTATCTTTTATTTGAATATCTCCGGCACGATGAATGGTCAAAAGTTCATCAATGTACTTTACGTCAATATCATTGCCGAGAATTTCTTTGATACCTTCATACAGTTTCGCACTGCGGTAAGCATCACAATATGCACTGACAATCTCGCTTGTTTTATTTGGATTCTGGTAATACTGGCTTGGTGCAATCTGGTAACCTGTGTCAACATAGAAAACCAGTTCGCTCACCGCAGTATGATAAACATCCATATTGTAGTACACGCTGTCGTTTGTATAGTTTGTAATATTTTCTAAATGCTGCTGATCATGATCAATTGATTTTCTAAGTTCTTCGGTGGAGTCATTATATTCGTCCATTTTCAGTTGATAGTTATCCATCATCTGTTTGCGTTTATCTCCACTGACAGAACGGTAAGCATTCCATGCGCCCATTGCAGCAAAGATAACTGCAAAAGCTACGGCAAAAATAAAAATTCTTTCAAACTTTTTGAGGAATAGAATCAGCACATCTTTAAAGGTAACTTCCTTCCCTTTGTGCATATTGTCCTCTCCTTTCTTCTCCGTTATTTATTCAGAAACTACTTCACGATTAACCTCTTCAGGGTCACGGTAGGTCGGAACAACCTGCTTCATTGCAAGACGTACATTTTCTCGTCCGCCCTGCTCCAAAGCCTGGCGAAGAATCTGCAATTTGTTGTCCATTTCTTCCTGAGAAATTTCCTTCTGTCTTTCAATAAATATCTTACTGCTGGTGGTTTTCATCAAGCCGTCGCTTTTCATCAGCAGCTCTTCATAGAGTTTTTCGCCCGGACGCAATCCTGTTTCTACAATGTCAATATCAACATAAGGGGTATAGCCGGAAAGCTTAATCAAATTTTCTGCAAGGTCCAAAATCTTCACCGGTTGTCCCATATCCAACACAAATACTTCCGAGCTTTCTGCCATCGCTCCCGCTTCCAGCACCAGCTGTGCTGCTTCCGGTATGGTCATAAAGTAACGGATAATTCTTTTGTCTGTGATGGTGACAGGACCGCCTGCTTCAATCTGACGGCGGAACAGCGGAATAACCGAACCGTTAGAACCCAGTACATTTCCAAAACGCACCGCTACATATTCGGTATGGCTTGCCCCTTTCATGCTTTGCAAAATCATTTCGCAAAAGCGTTTGGTTGCACCCATGACGTTTGTTGGATTTACTGCCTTGTCTGTGGAAATCAAAACAAACTTGTCTACTTTAAATTCATCAGCAGCATGAACTACATTGTAGGTTCCAAAGACGTTGTTCTTTACCGCCTCTTCCGGGCATTCCTCCATCAGCGGAACGTGTTTGTGTGCTGCTGCATGGAAAATAATTTGCGGACGATATCCGCCTATCAGCTTGCGAACCTTTTCTTCATCTCGAACGGAAGCAATCTCGACCTTCAGATTCAGATGATCTCCATATTCCATCTTCAGCTCTTGCTGGATATCGTAGGCATTATTTTCATAAATATCCACAATAATCAGTTGTTTCGGAGAACGCTTTGCAATCTGGCGGCATAGTTCGGAACCGATAGAACCTCCGCCACCGGTAACCATAACCACTTTATCCCTCAGAAAATCAAACACTTCCTGATTATTAAAAATGATTCTTTCACGTCCCAGCAGGTCATCAATTTTTACGTTGCGGACATTCCGGCTCAGGCTTTCGCTTTGTACGGCTGCCAAAGTATCCGGCAGAACCTTCACATGACAATGCAGTGTAGAACACATTTCCAAAATCTCTTTGCGGCGGAATGGGGCTGCCGACGGAATTGCAAAGATGATTTCCGTTACCATTGTGTTTCTAAGCAGTAACGGCATCATATCAATTTTACCTTTAACCTCAATGCCGTGAATAAATTTCCCTATTTTTTCCGGGTCATCATCAAAAAAGCAAACAGGCTGGTAGTGGTTGCGGGAATTATTTTTAATCTCGTTAAGCAGTCCCACACCTGCGGAGCCTGCACCGATAATAGCACATCTTACCTTTTTCCCTTGATTGCGACCGGTTACCTTCATTCGATATTTTCGATAAATAAACCTTGCCGTCATCATCAGCAAGAGGGACATTGAGTAGATACACATTGAAAGGACACTTGGGATTTTTGGGATCGGCAGAATTTTTTGCACCAAAAAGTAAACTATATAGGCTACTGCACCCATAAAAATCATTGAGATATACTCATCGGTTTCCGCATATCTCCACAAGCTGTCATAGGATTTTGAAAGCCACAAAAATCCGCATAAACACAACAGCATCACACCAAAGTTTGGCATCCATGCAATAATCTGTTGAAGTTCTGTGCCATTTCGGATTGGAACCCAGTAAATCAATACAAAGTAAACAATATTAGCAAGGACCAGATCCATCAAAAACACAATTTGCTTTCGATATCTGCTTAAACCCTTTTTCTCTTTCACGACTCAGTTCTCCATTTCGTTTAAAGTTATTCTGTCCAAAACAAATTTTTTAAAGCATATTTTTGACAATATGCTTTCATTTTTTTCTACACTGCCCATTTTCTTTTGCTTTTATAAAACTTTTTCGGACAACACAAAACGGCGGTTTGATTTATTTTTTTAAAAAGCAAACCGCATCAGATAACAATATCCCCATTATTTTAACATTCTGCCACATTGAGTGCAATATTTTTTATGTTAACATTTCTGTCTTTCTATCTTTTATCCCTTTTTTAAATCTTTTTTAAGTCAAATCTTATACAATCTACCATAATTTTTTTAAGTTTAGTTGTCAAGATTATCTAATGCTTTTGTCTTTCGATTCCGAATTTACGAAAAAAGTTATTCTTGTCTGCTCTGTATAAATTAAAATTAACCGGATAAAAGAATAGCTGCACTGTCTTTTTTAATTTTTCCGGACAATGCAGCACAAAATATTTATGATTTTTTTCCAAGAGAAGAAAGACCCCTAATACAAGCGTTTGGCAAAGAAAAGGTAAAAACAATTGCGAGAGCAATTGCCACTGCAATTTTAATTGTTTCTATCCCGTTAGCTACTGCAAGATCATTATGCCCCATAATAAAATTATAAGCTGTGTAATAGATACCTGCACCGGGAACTAACGGAAATAAACCGCAAATCAAAAAAATTGTTACCGGAGCTTTCCTTCTGATTGCAAAAGTTCGTGCCATCAATGTCAGCACAACCACTGCTGCAAAAGAAGCAATCGCCGGAGAAGGGTAATTTTTCATTACCAAAAGATAAAACAGCCATCCTGCTGCTCCGCATATTCCGGAATATCCGTACTGCTGCTTTGGTACCTGGAACAGTACCCCAAAGGATACTGTTGCAACAAAAGCAACCAGAACCTGAATCACAACCATCATTGTTAGTCCCCCTTATACTGCTATTCCTGTAATTATCGGAAACAGGCGAAGCACTATACCCACTCCCAGTGCAATACAGCAAGCTACTAAAACAGCATCAATCATCCTAATGGTTCCGGAAAGGTAATCACCATTAAGAAAATCTCGAATTGAGTTTGTTAATGGCACTCCCGGCAGCAAAGGAACAATCGAACCAATGATGATCTTGTCCATATTTTCTCCAAAAAGAAAGTGGAAAAAGAACATACCCGTCATTGTTACCAGTGCACTGCTGAGAATATTCAGCATAATTTTGTTTGCACGACACTTGCTTAAAAACAAGACAAAGCACCATAAAAACATTCCCGAAAAAAAGGAAGCCACACTGTCAATCAAGCTTCCCCCAAACAGATAGCAAAATGCACTGGAACCCAAACCGGACACTAACACCTGAAGCGGTTGGCTGGTAAAAGGGATGTTATCAATCTGTTCTATCTTTTCCCATGCTTCATCAATTGTATATTTTTTTGCTACAATTTCCCGAGAAAGATTATTGACCGCCGCAACCCTTCCCAAATGCACCGAGGAGAGCGGAACATATCGAATCTGGCTGCTTCCTGCACCCTCTTGTGATGCTTCTGGCCCTTTAACCTCTTTGCAAATATTATTCCCATGCTCCTCCACAGATGCAAAGATTCCGTTTGCCAAAACATAAACATGAAATTCAGCAGCACCATATGCCTTTGCAACCATCTGCATTGTCTGCTGAACACGAAAAATTTCTCCGCCATTTTTCAGCAAAACTTCTCCAACTCGAACCGTTAGATCTAAAACTTTTTTGCTCGATTCCATCAATCATCCTCCTGTTCACTGCTCTTCTTCTATATTTGAACAATCTTTTTTCACTTCAATGAATTCCTATTAGTAAGTTTACCACAGTTTCAATCTCTGCACAATCTTTGTCAGCAGAAAAAGCTGTTTGCATTCACCTGCTTTTTGCGTTACAATAAAAGCATTTCATTATAACAGTTTTGTGCATTAGAATTTTTAGCTCTCCAAAAATCATTTAATTTTTTACAGAAAGGTTTGTTTTTATGATTCAGCTTCTAATTCAAAAATTTATCCCCAACTGGCAGGATACTCATGACTCTGTTGTCCGAGAAAAATATGGCATTCTTGCCGCCGCTGTAGGCATTATTTCCAATCTGTTTTTATTTCTTATTAAAATTCTTGCCGGACTGCTTGCAGGCAGTATTTCCATCATTGCTGATGCAGTAAATAATCTCTCTGATGCCGGTTCTTCTATAATTACTCTGTTGGCATTTAAAATTGCCAGCAAACCTGCCGACCCCAAACACCCCTATGGACACGCCCGTATAGAATACATTTCCGGTATGGCAGTTTCGTTCATCATCGTCTTTTTCGGTCTACAGCTGATGGGCAGTTCTTTTCAAAAAATTCTTCATCCCCAGTCTGTTTCCCTATCTGCTCTCACCTACATTATCTTGGTTATATCCATTCTCACAAAACTTTGGCAAGGAATCTTTAACCGCACTCTGGGGAAAAAAATCTCCTCTGAGGCATTGCAGGCAACTGCTTTTGACAGCTTAAACGATGTTTGCGCCACCTCTGCTGTTTTAATAAGTGCTGTAATTTATCATTTCACCTCTATTCCTGTTGATGGTTGGGCAGGTATGTTGGTTGCAGGATTCATCACCTTTTCCGGAATTAAATTGGTAATTGAAACCGGAAATCCTCTGCTGGGGGAAGCCCCGGATTCCGAATTTATCCATGAAATAGGAAACAAAATTATGAGCTATCCCGGCGTTATCGGTATGCACGACCTGCAAGTACATTCCTATGGTCCTGGGCGTGTGTTTGCTACTGTCCATGCTGAGGTTCCTGCAAATGTTGATATTCTTGTCAGCCACGATATCATTGATAATATCGAACGTGAGGTCGGCTCTCAAATGGGAATTCACCTTGTCATTCATATGGACCCTATTGTTACGGACAATGAGCAGATCAATCATTTAAAATCTCAACTATGCAACATCATCCACAGTATAGACTCCCAACTGAGTATGCACGATTTTCGGGCAGTATCCGGTCCGTCCCACACAAACCTTGTTTTTGACGTTGTTGTTCCCCCTTCTTTTCTTCTCCCTGACAGTGAACTTAGTGAACAGATTTCTCAACAGGCAAAAAAACTTGGAAATTACTTTTGTATCATCACCATCGACCATAACTATGCTTATATTCCTGACGATTGTCAATAA
Organism: Negativibacillus sp.; assembly: GCA_020024325.1. Lineage (GTDB taxonomy): Bacteria > Bacillota > Clostridia > Oscillospirales > Ruminococcaceae > Negativibacillus. The sequence goes on along the minus strand of JAHHTY010000008.1, from coordinate 10,269 downwards.
GAATTTTTTCGGGAATAGATGTCGATTCATAATGCTTTATGGTATAATAAAATCATTCCAAAACAGGAGGAACTTTTTATGATTCGTGTCGCTATTGACGGACCTTCCGGTGCAGGAAAAAGCACCGTTGCAAAGAGAATTGCAAAAGATTTTTCTATTATTTACGTAGATACCGGTGCTATGTACCGCTGCATTGGACTGTATGCCCTGCGCCAACAAATAGACACCAAAAATACTGATTTAATTACTGCATTACTCACAGACATCAACTTAAAAACCGCTTATAATGAGCAGACAGGGCAACGCATTTTTTTAAATAACGAAGATGTTTCGGATGCAATCCGAACTCCGGAAGCATCAATGGCAGCCTCTGATGTATCTGCAATTCCCGCTGTAAGAGCTTTTTTGCTTGACTTGCAGCAAAACATGGCAAAACAGCAAAGTTTAATTATGGACGGCAGAGATATCGGAACAGTTGTCATTCCGGACGCTGAATTAAAAATATTTTTAACCGCTTCCCCGGAATCCCGTGCAAAACGCCGCCATCTTGAATATCTGCAAAAGGGCATGAACAACTCTTATGAAGAAATTTTAAAGGATGTTATCCAACGTGACCGCCAGGATTCTACCCGCGCTTCTGCTCCTTTGCGTCAGGCAGAAGATGCCGTTTTACTGGACACCACGACCATCGGTTTTGAGGAAACTGTTTCTATCATCAAAGATATGATACAGAAAAAAGCCGCTCAACTTTCTACTTCCATTTAACCTTTTGCCTGAAAGGAAGATTTTTTATGTCCTGTCAAAGTATAATTTATGGGGAAGCCTCACTGCTTTCTACTCCAATTTAAATTCAGCTTGGCTTTTGAAAGGAAGATTTTTGTGTTCTATAACATTGCTATCCGTGCTCTTACCCTTCTATGGCACTTTTGGTTTCACCTGGAAGTCAACGGACGGGAAAACGAACCTGAACAGGGAGGATATATCCTCGCCAGCAACCACTGTTCTGCCATCGACCCAATGATTATTTGCCAAGGAATCCGCAAACATCAAATTCATTTTATGGCAAAAGCAGAACTGTTTAAAATTCCTGTTTTAAAGCACGTCATTCGTTGGCTGAATGCCTTTCCCGTGGAACGAGGCACCGGAGATACCTCTGCTGTTGAAACCGCAATCCAGGTAATTCGTGATAAAGAAGTCCTCGGACTGTTCCCGGAAGGAACCCGCAGCAAAGACGGTTCCCTGTTACGATTTAAATCCGGTCTTGCACTGATTGCCCAGCAAACAGGTGCTCCTGTGCTACCTATTACCATCACTTATTGTGACCCTAAAAAGTCTTTTCGTTCCCGTGTTGTCGTAAATTACGGCAAGCTCATCTCTTGCGAAGAACTTGGAATACATAACGCCGGACAACAGTCTTCCGGTGATCTTTCTCATGCAAGGGAATTAAAAGATGCTACCCGAAATCTTCGTGCTGTTATGGAGGAGTTAAAAGCCCGGAACTTGTAACTTTGTTTCACAAGGAAGGGATATAATGATAAAAAGACTCTGTTCCTGTAAAAATTTGTTTGCTCTAAAGATGATGTCTTTATTCGGTGGGCTCATTTTTTATGCTCCCGTTGCTTTGCTCATCCGCACCAGAACCAGCATTACATTTTCTCAGTTTTTTATTTTACAGGCAATATTATCTATCAGCATTTTTATTTTTGAAGTGCCCTGTGGGTACATATCAGACCACCTTGGTTATAAAAACACCCTTGTTTTAAGCAGTTTGTGTATTTTTATCGCAAGGGTGCTGATGTTTTTTTCAGATAGTTTTCTGCTATTCAGTGTCGAAGCTGCGCTGGAGGGTTTATCCTGTGCTTTTAGCTCCGGTACACTCTCTGCCTATCTGTACCATCTGTCAAAAGAAGATTTTGCTCAAAACATATCGGCAATCGGAAGTTACTCCGATGCAGGATTTATTCTATCCACCCTCGGATTTTCTCTCATCCTTTTTTTCGGTGGAATTGACGCACTGTTGCTTGCAACGATTGTCTGTTCCTTTATTTCCTTCCTGTTTACCTGTACTTTAGAAAAACAGGATAATTTACAGCAGATCCCGCGTTGCAAATCAACAGACAAATCCCATAGGCATCGTCAATTTGCTCTATCCGATTTTACCATTATTGCGTTGATGGGAATTATCAGCATTGCTTTCATTTTGATTAACTTTTTTTATGTCACTATTGTACTTCAACTGGGAATCAATGAAAGCTATATGACTGTGTTTATTCTAATCTATTCCGGTATTCAGTTGATAACTCCTTGCATCATCAAGCAACTCCGAACAAAAGATGTCTTTTTTTCGCTGAAGCTCTTTTTGTTCATTGCTGCTGTAATTGCATTTGCCATTGCATCGCTTCAAAATTTTCTTGTTTTAGTTCCTATGCTACTGTTTCCCACCGTTTTAACAGTGCTTCAGGTATATTTGGAGCAGTATCAAAACGCTCGGATCGATCGGTTAAATCTGGGTGAAAATCGTGCAACAGTCTTATCTTTATACAGCATGGTATCAAGATTAATAGAAATCTTGTTTTTGCTTGGTTCTTCTGTTATTTCTAATCTTAGCATCTATCCCGTTTTTTTAACGCTTAGTGTTTTCTTACTGTTTTCTCTAAGCATCGTTATTTTTCAAAACAAACACAATCATTTATCTAACAAATCAAATTCATCAAAATAGAAAGGAAGTTATTATGCCAGTAACCGTTGCCAAAACTGCCGGATTTTGCTTTGGAGTCCGCCGTGCGGTAGATACTGTATATGAACAGCTCAAATATTCTAAATGTAAAACAACTCCAAAGCTGTTCACGCTCGGAGAAATTATCCACAACACTCAGGTGGTGGATGAGCTGCACTCTCTTGGTGCCATAGCTGTAGATTCTTTAGAAAATCTTCTGAAACTGGAAGATGATGCTGTACAAAACGGTCACGGACCTGTCCCTGTCATCATCCGATCTCACGGTGTTCCGAGAGAAGTCTATTCTGCTCTTGACAGTCATGCAATTCCATATATTGACGCTACCTGCCCTAACGTTCAGCGCATACAAAAAATTGTAGAAGAACAAGGCTCTTCCCCAGATGACAAGACTCTTGTCTTGATTGCAGGAGACCCTGAACATCCCGAAATTAAGGGTATTATCGGTCACTGTAATGTATCTTATGTTACATTTCAATCGGCAGAGGAATTACAAATTCTCACCCAAAAGCGCCCTAATCTGTCTAAAATGAACAGCGTAATGGTCTCTCAAACCACTTTTAACATAAATGAGTGGCAAAAATGCGTAGAAACTGCGAAAAACCTGTATACAAATCTAAAAATATTTGATACAATATGTAAGGCTACACTGATGAGACAAACAGAAGCTGCACATTTGGCAGAAGTTTCGGATATTATGATCGTAATCGGCGGCAAACATAGCTCCAATACCGGCAAATTGTTGGATATCTGCAGCCGATCCTGTAAGACTATTTGGGTTGAAACAGCACCAGAACTTTTGAGCGATCAAGCAGATGTTGTCTGTCGGATTAAGGCAGGCAGTCAAATTGGTGTTACTGCCGGTGCTTCAACACCGGTGCGTATAATTAAGGAGGTACAAAAAACCATGAGTGAGATTTTAAAAGAAGAAGAAATGTCCTTTGAAGAGATGTTAAATCAGTCCTTCAAGAGCACATATACAGGGGAGAAGGTGAAGGCTACCGTTACTGGCATTGCTCCAAACGAGATCACTGTCGATATCGGTACCAAACACACAGGTTATGTTCCGCTCGCTGAGCTGACAAATGACCCAAGCCTGAAACCGGAAGACATCGTTAACAAAGGCGATGAAATCGAACTGGTTGTTCTGCGTGTAAACGACGTTGAAGGTACTGTAATGCTCTCCAAAAAACGTCTGGATGCTCAGGCTGGTTTTGAAAAAGTTATGGCTGCTGCTGGTACTGGCGAAGTTCTTTCCGGTACTGTTACTGACGTTGTTAAAGGCGGTATCCTGGCTGTTACCGAAGGTGTTAAGGTATTCATCCCTGCATCCCTTTCCGGTGTTTCCAAAAATGAACCACTCGAGCAGCTGCTCAAACAGAAAGTTGATTTCGTTATTCGCGAAGTAAACGAAAAACGTCACAGAGCTGTTGGCTCCATCAAAGACGTTCTCAAAGAGCAGAAAAAAGCTCTGGAAGAAAAATTCTGGGCTGACGTTGAAGTTGGCAAACATTACGAAGGTGTTGTTAAATCCATCACCAGCTACGGCGCATTCGTTGATCTGGGCGGCGTAGACGGTATGGTTCACATTTCCGAACTGTCTTGGCTGAGAATCAAACATCCTTCCGATGTTGTTAAAGTTGGCGACGTTCTGGAAGTATATGTGAAAGACATCGATGCTGAAAACAAAAAAATCTCTCTGGGTTACAAGAAAACCGAGGACAATCCTTGGGAAGTTCTCAAGAGAGATTACGAAATCGGCAGCGTAGTTACCGCTAAAGTTGTTTCCATGACTGCTTTCGGTGCATTCGCTCAGATTATTCCAGGCGTTGACGGTCTGATCCATATTTCTCAGATTTCCAACGAAAGAATCAACAAACCTCAGGACGTTCTGACTGTTGGTCAGGAAGTTCAGGTTCAGATTACTGACATCGATTTCGACAAGAAACGTGTTAGCCTGTCCATGAAAGCTCTGCTGGAAGATGCAGAAGCTACTGAAGAAGTAGAAGTTTCCGCTGAGGACGCTGAATAATTTGGTTCCAAAAGCCGCAGTCTAGTGACTGCGGCTTTTTTATATTGGAAATAATTTATCACTTTACTATAATAAAATATCTCATTTCCTCTTAACAACCCATTCGTTATGCCATCAAAATTTTAATATTCTCCGCACTTTTCAGGATATTAGAAAGATATTGCGATAGCTTTTTACTTTGGAGCTTTAACAATATATGCTTTAGAAAAAACTGTTAGAATTGTTTAGATGAATAAAAATCTTTATGATATGTTGAAATTATATTCACAGTAGGAAACTGACTTTACACGTTTTCAACCTCTGTTTTCATTCTCTGCTAACTGTATTTTTACGATTATTTTTATACTATGAACGTGTCACATCTTTTACTGAATCAATAATCTTAGATTATTTTCGAGTCAATAAATTTCGTATATTTGATACTTTTATCAAATATATTTACTTGCTTCTCGGATACTCAGTTTATCCATCCTGTCCTGGTATCGATTGATAAAATTTTTTACCCATTCAGGATTGGTCTTAGAATAGTCCCGTAAACTCCATCCTATTGCCTTATTGATAAAAAATTCACTGCTTTCCAAGTTGTTCATCAATATTTTTTCCAACAAAGTGCAGTTTGTCTTTTCCTTTCTTCCTAACTGGTGGTCAATTGCTATTCTTCTAAGCCATAAATCAGAATCTTTAGACCAGTCTGACATAAGCATATCAACTCTGTTATCCTTTAGCCCAATATTTCCGATAATTTGGTCAAAACAATCTATTGTATCCCACCACTGCTTTGATTGGATATATCTTTTCATTTTAAAAATATCTTCATACGTTAAAATATTATTGAATGCTGCTAAATAGTCGCACACAAAATACTGAAATTCTCTGTGCTCCTCTTGATAACATAAATCTAAAAAATCCCAATCAATTACTTTATTTTTCTTCTCTAATTTCAAAAAATTATGACAGAGCTTTTTTCTTTTTGGAGTTGCAATTCCATAAAACAAAAATTGATCTCTCATATATTTTGACATTTTGACTGCTGTTTCGGGATTTTGATTTTCACTGAATAGTTGTTGTATTTCTAAAAATTTTTTCACTACATATCGCCTCCTTCTTTTTCAATCTCTCTCAATTTCATCATTAACTTAACAAAAAAGGACCCCTAAAGGTCCTTTTTTACTAAGTTATTTTGCCATCAAAGCCTCGATATCCTCTACTGTTTTCAGAATATTTTCGGATAGATTGATAGCTTTTTCTGCGGTAATAACAATGTCATCCTCAATGCGGACGCCAATGCCCTCTTCTGCAATGTACAGTCCCGGCTCAACAGTAATTACCATACCCGGACGCAATGTCTTCATAGATGGAGTATCTACATCGTGACAGTCTAAGCCCAAGCTATGGCTGACGCTGTGATAGTAGTAATCACGAACAGTTTTGCCGTCTTTGAGAAGTCCCAGTTTTGGAAGTTCTTTTTCATAAAAATCGATTACCATATTATTTAAATCACGATAGGTCATACCCGGTCTTGCATTTTCAATTACCAATTGCTGTGCTGCCAGTACAACATTATAAACTTCTTTTTGACGCTCTGTGAATTTTCCGTTTACCGGGAAGGTTCTGGAAATATCTGCACAGTAATGTTCGTTAGCACTTCCCAAATCAATGAGAACCATCTCTCCATCCTGAACACACTGATTATTTTTCGCATAATGAAGGGTTGTCGCTCTTGCTCCACCTGCTACAATGCTTGGGAAAGCGTGTTCTTTTACACAATGTTTCGACAGCTCAAAATCAAATGCACCTTCAAGCTCGCACTCATTTACTCCCACATAAGCGTGTTTCATCATTGCTTCAATTGCGTACTGTGTAGTTTTTTGTGCAACCTTCATCTTTTCCAGCTCTGCCTGAGATTTGATTCCACGCATCTTTGCAATTTCTCCAAAAATTTCATCAATCTGGGCAGCAGGGTAGTTTTTCTGTACTTTGTTTGCAAACAGATGTGCCTGTGTTGGAGCCTGATCTGCATTATATTTCCACAAATCCAGCAGGAAAGTCATCTTTCCATCTCCACGGTTTCTTTCAACAAAGCTGTTGACCTCATCGTCAAAATCTTCCAGATATCTGATATCCTCTATTCCGCTGATATCTGTTGCTTCTTGTGCTCTCATTCTTGGGCCAACCCATTTTGCTTTTTCCTCATCGAATGCTTCAATATACAGCATCTGTGCTACGTTTCCTGCATGGTCCTTTGTCATAACGAGGATCATATTTTCACGGTCGATTCCTGTCAGATAATAAAAATTGCGATTAACCGAGAAAGAATAATTCTCATCTGCGGAGCGCATTGGAGCTTTACCGGAATAAATTACCATCATGCAGGGTGCTTTTTTATCATCAAGCAGCTGCTGACGTCTTTCGTTAAAATTGATGTCCATGGAAAAAATCCTCCCTTATTTTAAATAACTCTTCCCCTCAAGTATATCACTCTTAACAAAAAAATTCAATTTTTATGGTTTATTTTATTGACAAAACAATCTTTTTCTTATAAAATGAACATTGTTCATTTTAAGAAAGGAGTTAAGGCAATGAATACCGTTGTAACTTCTCGTGAATCCATTTTATCGGTGAGCCGCCAATATATTTCGGAACATGGTCTTTCCTCTGTAAATATGAGAGCTGTGGCTGCTGCTTGTGGTGTTTCAGTTGGTTCAGTATATAATTATTTCCCTTCAAAGGGGGATTTGATTTCTGCTGTAGTTGAAGATGTGTGGCATGATATTTTCCATATGCCTGGAGAGTTATCTTCTTTTTCTTCTTTTCCACAGTGTGTTGCCTGGATTTTTAACAGCATCTGTAAAGGCTGTCAAGAATACCCCGAATTTTTTTCACTGCATTCGATGAGCTTTGCTTCTAATGAAAAGGAAAAAGGTCGCCTTGTTATGAATCACTGCTTCGGGCACATTAAAACAAATTTACTGGTTGTGTTACAGAATGATTCTAAGATACGGCAAGGCATCTTTAGCGAAACTTTTACTCCAGAATCCTTTGTTGATATGGTATTTTCTCTCATCACCTCAATGCTGCTTCAAGGTAAAAAGGACTGCTCTCCTCTTTTAGAAATGATTTATTGTTGCCTATATTAAGTATTTTTTAATATAGAACCTAAAATTCCTTTCCTAAAACGAAAGGAATTTTTAGAATCAAAAATGAACATTGTTCATTTCAGCTATACAAGGAGCGAATTTATGAAAGTAAAAAAACATATTCTATTATTGATTGCTTGTTTTGTATGGGGAATTGCAGGATTCAATCTTCTTCGCATCGGTACTTTTACTTGTCCTCCATACTTTACTGTGTAAAATATACTCCTTCCTTGTTTTTTACTATTTCAAACGATAGTATTCGGAAAATCGGTTAAAAACATAGTAAATAAATTCAAAAATATCAGCAGGAAAATCAGTTTGTACTATGCCACTCATGATAATCTTCGGAATTTTGATTCGTCGTTTTCATTTTATTTTAGAAGAATTTGTTATCGTTTTCTATACCGGTCTTGCTTTCCCTCTCTTCTTTATCGGTATTCTTTTTGGTGTCAATTATTAAAAATTCAACAAACAAATTAAGTAGGAAAGGATGTCCCTTTATGCAGGCAATTATCGAAACTTTATTTGATGTGATGTATCTGATTTCAGTCATCGGCATCGGTATCATCATGATTCAAAAAGGAAAGGAAAAAGAACACACTTTATTTGGTATTATGGCTGTCACCTTGGGAGCGGGCGACGCTTTTCATCTGCTTCCTCGCATGATTGCTTTATGCACTATCGGACTTGAAAATTTTACAGTTGCTTTGGGAATCGGAAAACTGATTACCTCCCTTACAATGACAATTTTTTATGTATTACTCTACTATATATGGAGATTGCGCTACCATATAGAAGGTAAAAAGAAGATTACCATTGCTGTTTATAGCCTTGCTGCATTGCGAATGATTCTCTGTCTTTTTCCACAAAATGAATGGACCGGTGCTAATCCTCCGTTCAGTTGGGGAATCTATCGCAATATTCCTTTTGCTTTGTTGGGTTTCATCATCATCGTATTATTTTTCCAAAGTGCAAAGCAACATAACGATAAAAACTTTCGTTGGATGTGGCTCACCATTTTCTTAAGCTTTGGATTTTACATTCCTGTAGTTTTATTTGCCGATACCATTCCGATGATTGGTATGTTGATGATTCCAAAAACTTGTGCTTATGTTTGGACAGTTTTGATTGGATTTTGGGATATGAGAAGAAGATAGTTTTTCATATATAAATAGAGGGATGCTGAGCCTTATTTTGGTTCAACATCCCTTTGTTTTTGATCTTTTCTTTTATACCATATCGTTTGTCAGTGGTGCCAGCAGGACTTTACCTGTTCCACGGTATACATTAACTAAGCCCTCACCGGAAGCTGCAGAGCCCAGCAAGGTCTTGCCAGAGCGTTCTACTGTAAAGTCTAAGCTTCCGCTCCATGCAATTGCCATATTTCCGTCTACTTTGAGAACATCATCTTGAAGCTGAATTTCTATCAACTCTTCTTTCGGACATGGGGATTCCAGACAAACTACGCCATCTCCCACAATACCAAGATTGAATAATCCCTCTCCTCCTGCCACAGCGGAAGAAAGATTCGATCTCATTACTGCCTTATGTTTTAGTTTAGAATCACAAGCGAGGAATAGACCATCGTCTAATACAATATTGCCATTCCAATCTTTTAAGTCAATCAAAAGAATATGTTTGTAGGTTGGCTCCAATACCAGTGTTCCATTACCGGTATATTCCGGTTTGATGGCAGATTCTCCTGTTACCTTTCCACGCATTGCTTTGCCAAAGAAATCTCCAACACCTTTTAAGCCGGTGGTTGCATTAACATTTCCGACTGTCCACTGCATTGCCCCTGCCTGCAAAGTAATCTGTGCTTTGCTCAGGTCACAAATTACCTGACGTTTGCGTACATTCATCACATGACAGAAATACGCTACCTGTGCATTTGATGGCATTACACTTAGATCACGCTGATACTCCACAACTGTAAATGGGCCCATTGTGTCTAATACTTTGACATCATCATTGTTGGTAAAATTTTGAATCTGATACATAACGATTTTCCCCCTTTATTCTATTTGTAGAATACATTACCTGTTCTCAATGATTCTTGTTTTATTATAACAGAGAGAAGAAAATCTGACAAGTTTTTTTGTTAAAAAGTTCCATTTTTTTAATAAAAACCGTTTCAATTAATAATGCTATAAAATAAAAAAGCCAAGGTAAATTAACCTTGGCTTTTTTATGGAGCGGGTTACGAGACTCGAACTCGCCACATCCACCTTGGGAAGGTGGCGCTCTACCGGATGAGCTAAACCCGCATAAATATAGGGAAAAAGACCAACCCTATTGGATTGATCCCTTCATCTGGAGCGGGTTACGAGGCTCGAACTCGCTACCTCCACCTTGGCAAGGTGGCG
>JAHHTY010000079.1 GCA_020024325.1 Negativibacillus sp. | reverse complement strand
AACTTATCGCTGCATTTATTGTGAAAATCCTGTGCAGGAAAAGTAAACCGTAAAACGCTATCAATAAAAATCATTACAGGGAACATTCAAAAGAATGTTCCCTGTTTTCTTATGCTAACAAATTTTCTGTAATACTATTGACCTTAAAATTTTTTCTTGCTATAATGTGTATATACACTTTATGGAAAGGAGGATTATATGAAAGACGATTTACAACAATGTCATTGCAACAGCTCTGATTGTTATTGTGCAAATATTAAGCGTGCAGAAAACAAAATCACCGGGTTATATAACCGCTACCTAGAAAAAGCAGGAATCACCCGAGGACAGTATGCACTGCTTATCAATATTCAAGAGTCCCCCTGCATCAGCGTCAGTGCTCTTGCCGAAAAGATGGGGCTGCAAAGGACAACCCTTGTTCGGAATATTAAACCGTTGGAGGAACGCGGTTATATTTTGGATACTGCTTGTGCAGGCAGAAGCCGCAGTTTAAAGTTAAGTGATACCGGCGAATCGGTTCTTGCCAGTGCAAAAATTTATTGGCAACAAGCTCAAGAGCATATTGAGCAACTATTGGGTCCAAAATATATCCAAGAGTTTCACGATTTAATTCCTTATATTATCGAGATGTAGAATAATATTATTTATATCGTGTATATGCACTTTATTGTAGATCCATTCATCTTTATATTTCATTTCAGAAAGGAAGAATATCATTTGAGCCAAACAAAACACATCAAAATCAATATTCAAGGCATGACCTGTGCTGCTTGTTCTGCGTCTGTTGAGCGTGCTTTGAGGCGTGCAGATGGTGTTGTACAGGTCAGTGTAAACCTTGCCACCAACAGTGCAACCGTTCTGTGTGACCCTGAGGTAGACGAAAATTCCCTTGTTGAAATTGTCAACAAAACAGGATTTGTGGGTTCACTTGCTGACGAAGACCAAATCAGTGTAGCTATCACACACACAATCAGCAAAAAACGTCTGACTATCGCTTTAATTTGCGGTGCTGTGGTACTGTATATCGGTATGTCCCATATGCTGCCGGTTCGCTTGCCATTACCGCCCATTATTGATGACCGCATCCACCCACTCAACTTTGCTTTAATCCAGCTTGTCTTTACAATTCCTGTTTTGATTGCCGGAAGAAACTTTTTCATCAACGGCAGCAAGAACCTGGTTAAGCTGCACCCTAACATGGACTCTTTGGTTATGATTGGTACAACCACCGCCTTTTTGTACAGCTTGTATAACACTTTCCGAATTGTAAACGGTGACCCAATGGGGGCACACAATTTATATTATGAATCGGCAGCGGTTGTTGTTTCTTTGGTTCTTTTAGGAAAATTCCTGGAAGAAAACAGCAAAAATTCCGCAAAGCAGGCAATCAATTCACTGGTATCAATGATTCCAAACACTGCCATCCTTTTAAAAGACGGTCAGGAAATGGAGGTTCCTGCAAAACAGGTTCGTATAAAAAATGTTGTCATTGTCAAACCGGGTTCTCATATACCGGTTGATGGTGTGGTATTATCCGGGCAGGCATCCGTAGACGAATCTATGCTGACCGGAGAGAGCCTCCCTGTTTTCAAAGAAATCGGCTCCACCGTTTCGGGTGGTACCATCTGTCGTGACGGTATGCTGCAGATTGAAGCAACCGGAGTAGGCGGAAACACTGCTATCTCCAAAGTGCTGCGTCTTGTTACCGAAGCACAGGAAAGAAAAGCCCCTGCTGCAAGACTTGCCGACAAAATTTCCGGTATCTTTGTTCCAGCCGTTGTTTCCATCGCTTTCATCACCTCTATCTTATGGGCAATTGCCGGACGCGATATTGCATTCATCCTCAATAACTTTGTAGCGGTACTGGTAGTTGCCTGCCCATGTGCACTGGGTCTTGCTACTCCTATCGCGGTTATCGCCGGAACCGGTCGAGGTGCAAACCTCGGAATCCTGTACCGTGGTGGAGATGTTATTGAAACAGCTGCCGGTGTCAATACCGTTGTCTTTGATAAAACCGGAACCATTACCTACGGTAAATTAAAGGTTTCCTCTATCACTCCTTCTAAAGGTGTTTCTAAAGAAGACTTAATTACCTGTTGTGCTTGTGCAGAATATGGTTCCGAACATCCAATCGCTACAGCCGTTCTTGCTCACGCCGAAGAACTTGGTTTAACCGTCCATCGCCCCGAATCCACGCAGACTGTTCCCGGAAGAGGCATTATTGCCGAAAACAACAACAAACAGATTGTAGCCGGAACAATGGCATTGATGGAACTGCAAAATATTTCTATTCCCAAAGATGCAGATACCGATGTTCCGGAAGGCTGTACTGCTATTTATGTAGCTCTTGATTCCTGTTACCTTGGCATGATTGCTCTATCTGATACCATCCGTCCTGATGCAAAAGAAGCGATTGCCCAGCTCAACAAAATGGGCATTGAAACCGTTATGATTACCGGCGACAACGAAGGTGCTGCAAAACTGATTGCCAAAGAAGCCGGTATCTCCTCGGTAAAAGCGCAGGTACTTCCACAGGATAAACACCGTGCAGTCGAAGAGTTTAAAAAGAGCGGCCGCATTGTTGCAATGGTTGGTGACGGTATTAACGATGCACCCGCCCTTGCCGGAGCAAATGTCGGCATTGCATTGTCTTCCGGTACTGACGTTGCAGCAGAATCTTCCGGTATCATCTTGATGCGTGAAGATCTGCACGCTGTGGTAGATTCATTAAAACTTTCCCGCCAAACAATGAAAATTATCCGTGAAAATCTGTTTTGGGCATTTATCTATAATATGATTGGTATTCCAATTGCAGCAGGTTTACTTGTTCTGTTCGGCGGTCCTGTTTTCTCCCCTGTTTTTGGTGGCGCTGCAATGGCATTTTCTTCTGTATCGGTTGTGTCAAACTCTCTGCGTTTGACCCGTTATCAGCCAAATAAAAAATAGGGTTATGCTCTAAAACAGCACTTCCCCGATTTTTACATTATATTTATTTAAGGAGGATTTTTTATGGAAATCAAATTTATGACCGAAGGTATGGCTTGCTGCAAATGCGAAGCAAGAATCGTAGAAAAACTTTCTGCAATGCCGGGTGTTTCCTCTGTAACAGCAACCGCAGCAGACGGTGCAGTCGTTGTTAACGGAGAAAACCTTGACCGTGATGCTCTGGCACAGGCAATCGAAGACCTGGGCTTCGACGTTCTGTAAGCTATACTCAATAAAGCCAGCCATTGAAAGTTGTTTCGGTGGCTGGCTTTCATTTTTTATTTCTTCTTTACATACAATGGCAGCAGATTATTACAGAAAGGAGAATCATCATGTTTTGTGTTGTTGTCTGCAAAAAGAATCATCGCACCAGTCTGCGCTTTCGTATTCGGGAACAGGAAAGCTTGTCTGTTTTTGGGAAAAATATCCGATGTTTTGCCATCAATCGTCCACACCATCTATCTATTAAAAAGATGTATCATTTAATTGGAAATTCTCCTGTTTTCATTTCTTCTTTCATATCACAGAAAGAACGCACACTCCTTGAAGCAAACGGTTTTTGCATCCTGTCCACCGATGATTTACTGGTTCAGCAGTGGGCAATACGCTTTGCTGTAGAAATTTTGCAAAATTTTCCGCTTTCCCAACAGATTCTTGGATTCATCGACCCAGAGTTTTGCTATAGCTCACTTGCCTGTTTTGCACTATGTCATTTAAAACAGGTTCATCTTTTGACCAATCGTACAGATCATGCAGCTTTATTTGCTGACAAAATGATGGCAGAGTATGGTGCGCCTATCTCTTTTTCTTCTAACGAAAATATCCTTTCCGATTGTCCTCTTGTTTTTTCTCCTTCCGGAAGTCTTCCTCAAGCTGATTTGCCTGTGTTCCTCCCTCATCCGCCTAAGAAAGAAACCCATCATAAAATCATCCTGCACTCTCCTCAAGCAATTTTCCCCGAAAGTCTTTCAATGCTTCCGGATGACCTTCCTGTCAATGACCTGCTTTCACTGTTATATTCACGAGAAAACTGTCATTGCATTGCTGATATTCCTTTGGGCAGTATTTTGCTTCAAAATCAACCTTCTTCCCTTACACCTTGTCAAGCAACAGAGCTTTTAAAAAATTCTTATGTGTTGTAGTCAATCCTTTGCTTCTCCAAAATGATTTAAAAATTTACAAAAAATTCGAATGCATCGCATCAATTTTTAAGAATTTTGTATGATTACTGCTTGACATCGTGCTTCTCTTTGATTATAATACAACTATCACAAACGACACCCGAAATATTCTTTCAAATTTTTGAGCTACCGGCTGTAAAAACCCGGTCGTTTTTTTCTGTCGGCAGTAGGGTAGCTTGTGGCAATATCTGTATTCGGATACTAAATATATTGAAAACGGCGGTGCTGTGGAATTTGCCACCTATTACCGCTGAGAGGAGTATGTACCATGGCAAATGAAATTGTTATGACCAAGGAAGGCTACGATGACCTTGTAAAAGAGCTGAATGAACTGAAAACCACCCGTCGTGCAGAGATTTCCGAAAAAATCCGTATCGCTCGCGGTTTTGGTGACCTTTCTGAAAACAGCGAATATGATGAAGCTAAAAACGAACAGGCAATTGTAGAAGCGCGTATTGTTACATTGGAAAATCAGCTGAAAAATGTAAAAATTGTTGCTAAATCTGAATCTGATAAAGGAACTGTTTCCATTGGCAGCTTTGTTACCATTCGTGATGTAGAATTCGGCGACGAAGTAACATACCGTATCATCAGCTCGGTAGAATCCAGCAATGATATGTCCACCATTACCGACGAATCTCCGGTAGGTAAAGCTTTGCTGGGACATAAAGCAGGCGATTCTGTGTTGGTAACCATCCCATCCGGTGCAAAAATTGAATATCAAATTCTTAAAGTAGAATAATTATTCAGAAGCCAAGGGTGTTTTTTCGACCTTTTTTGGTATAACTTACCAAAGAGAGCGAAAAAATGCCCTTTATTTTTTTATTGTATTTCGTAAAGAAACACGGTATAATATAGGTGCATCTATATTCTTATATTGTAAATTTTCATTACCGAAAGGACGGAAAAATACATGGCAGAAAATCTGGAAAACCTGCAGTCAGCAGAGCAGACCGCTGAGCCAACTGCAGAAGAATTATCCGAAGTATTACGTATCCGCCGAGAAAAGTTTGCAGCTTTAAAAGAAGCAGGCAAAAATCCTTTTGAGCAGACACGTTATGACCGTACCGCTTATGCACAGCAAATTGCAGAGCGTTTTGATGAACTGGAAAACCAGTCTGTTTCCATCGCAGGACGTATCATGAGTAAACGCTCTATGGGTAAAGCTTCCTTCTTCGATGTAGCTGACACTTCCGGTAAGATTCAGGTATACATCAAAATGAATATCATTGGTGAAGAAACCTATGAGCAGTTCAAAAAATGGGACATTGGTGATATCGTTGGTGTAAAGGGCGAAGTATTCCGCACAAAACACGGTGAAATTTCTATCCGTGCAACCGAAGCAATCCTTCTTTCCAAATCCTTACTGCCTCTGCCGGAAAAATTCCACGGTCTGACCAACACCGACCTGAGATACCGTCAGAGATATGTTGACCTTATCATGAACCCAGAAGTTCGTGATGTATTTATGAAACGTTCCCTGATTATCCGCGAATTAAGAAACTTCCTTGATTCTAAAGGATATTTGGAGGTAGAAACCCCTGTACTGCACAACATCGCAGGTGGTGCTGCTGCCCGTCCGTTCATCACCCACCACAACACCCTGAACATTGATATGTATCTGCGTATTGCACTTGAACTGCACCTGAAACGTCTTATTGTTGGTGGTTTTGATAAGGTATATGAGATTGGTCGTGTATTCCGTAACGAGGGTATGGACACAAAACACAATCCTGAATTTACCATGCTCGAATTTTATCAGGCATATTCTAACTACGAAGATATTATGGATTTAACCGAAGAGCTGCTGCGTTATGTTACCCAGAAAGTTCTTGGCACAACTACCGTTGTTTACGGCAGCGAAGAAATTGATTTGGGCAAACCGTTTGCACGAATCACTATGGTTGAAGCCGTTAAAAAATACACCGGAGTAGACTTTGATGAAATTCATACTCTGGAACAAGCAAGAGCTGTTGCTAAAGAACATCATGTACAGTATGAAGAACGTCACCTCAAAGGCGATATCCTCAACCTGTTCTTCGACGAGTTTGTTGAGGACAAACTCATTCAGCCTACCTTCCTGATGGATCATCCGGTTGAAATTTCTCCTCTGTCTAAGAGAAAAGCTGACAAACCGGATTATACCGAACGTTTTGAGCTGTTCATCACCGGTCGTGAGTTTGCAAATGCTTTCTCTGAGCTGAACGATCCAATTGACCAGAAAGAGCGTTTCGAACATCAGCTTGAGCTGAAAGCACAGGGCGATGAAGAAGCAACTGATATGGATAATGACTTTATCAATGCTCTGGAATATGGTCTGCCACCAACAGGCGGTTTTGGTATGGGTGTTGACCGTTTAGTAATGTTGCTGACAAATCAGCCTTCTATTCGTGATGTTCTGCTGTTCCCAACAATGAAACCTATTGCTTAGGAAATCTCCAAAAACAGGGTCGCTAAGGGTGAAGCTGTCAAGGTAACTGCGGAAGATGCTCCGGTCATTTCCAAGGAAGTCAGCGACTTCCCCAAGGTGGAGGTTGAATCTCTCTTTGCGGATATGGTAACTCTGATTTCCGTGCCGTTAAGGAATACGAGGCTGTGAAGAAGAAGCTCTTAAAGTTCATTCCGGACGATGGTACAGGCGTTGATCGGGTCATTTTGAGCGGTATTCACGACACTTATGAGCCGGAAGAACTGGTCGGCAAGACTCTGATCGCTATCACCAACCTGCCTCCTCGCAAGATGATGGGTATTGATTCCTGCGGTATGATTATCTCCTCTGTCCATCATGAAGAAGGCGCTAAAAAGTTCCATTGCCTGATGGTTGATCCTCATTTTTCGGCAGGTGCTAAGCTGTACTAATAACACCCCGTTTTGATGTTCAAAACGGGGTGTTATTTAATTCACGGGAATCATAAAAAGTGACTTCAAAAAAACGATGCCAAACTTTGTGCAGAAAAAA
>JAHHTY010000078.1 GCA_020024325.1 Negativibacillus sp. | reverse complement strand
GCCGCAGTCCGAGAGGACGCAAGCGTCAGCATGGTATTATCCATATTTTCAGCAAAAATACCGTACCCTCTGGTAGGGTCATTGACAAAAACATGGGTTACAGCTCCGACCAGCATTCCGTTTTGTATGATAGGAGAGCCGGACATACCCTGTACAATTCCACCGGAGATTTCCAGAAGTTCTGGGTCGGTGATGTGAAGGATCATGTTCTTGGTAGGTTCATCCTGCGCAAGAGAAATTTTTTCAATTTGGGCGTCAAACAAGCGCGGTTTTTCACCTTGGATGGTAGTCATGATTTTTACAGCACCTTCTGCAATTTCATGACTTTGTGCCATTGGGATGGTTTGGGAATAAGGAGGAGCAGAGGATAGTTTACCATAAACCCCATCAAAACTGTTTGCGTACAGCTGACCGACAGGATTGTTGGTTACAAATGCACCAAGCAGTTTACCCGGTACACCCGATCTGCCCGCATCCACACCAATGATGGAAGCTTTGACAATCTCTCCTTCACAAAGAGGCATAATTTGCCCGGTATCAACATCACAAATTGCGTGCCCTAATCCTGCAAAACAATTATTTTGAGGGTCATAGAAAGTCATGGTTCCAATTCCGGCAGAACTATCTCTGACCCATAATCCGATGTGATAGTCATTATCCAAAGATGATTTTACAGGAAAAATTTGTAGCTGTTCCAATGTTTCCCCACGTCGAATTGTCATCGAAATGGGTTCTCCGTTGCTGTTTTTAACAACCTGTGTCAGTTGTTTTTTGGAAGATATTTTTTCTCCGTTCAGATTTAAAATGACGTCACCTTCCTGAATTCCTGCCTGTTTTGCAGGGTTAACGGTTTGGTTTTGGTTGTTTGTAACTCCGCCGGTGCCGACAACCATGATGCCATCGGTGAGCATTTTAATTCCGAAAGGAGTTCCGCACAGCGAAACAACACGGCGATCCACTACCTGTACACTGACATCTTTGATATTAACAACACCAAACAATTTGAGGTTCATTTGAAACGTGTTGCCAACAGAAGAGTATACCGATAAAGGATAGGAAGAAGAAGCACAACGTGCTTCGATAAGGTCATTGTTACCAATAGAAAATTGGTTCCCTTTTGCCATATAGTAGCGGTCCGGAAGCTGCGATGACAAAAACATTGCAAAACACAGGGAACCCATAACAATCAGGGAAAAGATTGCAGCAAAAGTGCGGTAAGAATAGTATAAGATTTTTTTAGGAGAAATATAGGTTTGTTTCAATGTTACATTCCTCGCAGTTCATAAATATTATTCCGTCAAGAGGGTAAGATTATTTTCAGTCAGGCTGATTTTTTTGAGTCTACTGGAAAAAATATAAGCCAAACGGAAAATGCGGAACGTTTTAAAAAGTTTAAAACAGAATCCTTTTTTAATGTTTGCAAAAGTTGAAAAATTATTTGAGGTAAATTTAACGGATACAAGAAGATTTTGAGCTTTTTTCGATTTCCTTTTTGACATTTTAAACAAATCTTGAATTATTCTTATTGAGCTTCATTTATCTTGTACTTTTTAGAAAAATGTTTTATAATTAAATAAAATAAGGATGAATGGGGGACTTCACTTGGCTGATGATTTTGAGCGTAGGGTGCGTGAAAGATTGGAACCGATTTCCAATTCTAAAGAAATAAAAAATGTTGCAGCAGATTTTAAAAATATGGCAGAGGATATGAGAAGAGAATTTGGGACATATTGCAACAAAAATCCTTTTGCAGACGAAAAAAGAAATTCATACCGACCTCAACAAGGTGGAAATCCTCAATACTCCTATCAAAAAAGCTCACAGGAATATCATGTGGGC
This sequence comes from Negativibacillus sp., assembly GCA_020024325.1. Lineage (GTDB taxonomy): Bacteria > Bacillota > Clostridia > Oscillospirales > Ruminococcaceae > Negativibacillus. Next base: position 5,922 of record JAHHTY010000078.1, on the reverse strand, counting down.
AGACAGAAAGGCTTTTCCGGAAATCATTATGGGACATCTTTCAGAGAAAATTCAAACAGTAATTTACCAATGGAAAAGAAATATAAAACTTTCAGTGTATCGGGAACGCTGCTTACAGTGTTTGGTGGAATTGGGTTAGGTATTTTTTCTTTTTTCCTTTTTATTATCCTATGGATGATGACAGCATTAGAGTTGGTTGCTGCACCGTTTGCATTTTTGGCTATGCTTTTGTTAATCTTTATTTCTTCCGGTATGCTGGGCAGAGGTGTTTATCTGTTAAAGCAAACATCAAGGCTAAAAAAGTACTTAAAAATTATCGGAAAAGGACAGTTTTGCCCAATTGATTTGCTTGCACGGGAAAGCGGCTGGGATAAAAACTTTGTTCTGAAAGATTTAAGCAAAATGATAAAAAAGAAAATCCTTCCGGATGCTCATATTGACGATGAAAAAACTTGTTTAATGCTCACAGAAGATGTTTATCATCAATATCTTTATGTACAGCAAAAAGCAAAACAGCGCCAGCAAGAGGAAGAACGGCTAAAGAAAGAACGAGAAGAAGAAAGACAACAGGAAGAAGCTGCGTGGGCGGATAATCCCGAACTTGCCGCAACAATTCGTCAGGGCAGGGAAATGATTGAAAAAATACGCAAAGCAAATGACAGAATCCCAGGCGAAGAAATTTCTGAAAAAATGTTTCGCTTGGAAAAGATTGCAGAACAGATTTTCGAGCAGGTACAGATGCACCCTGAAAAACTGCCGGACATTCGCAGATTGATGAATTATTATCTTCCAACAACATTGAAATTGTTGTCCAACTATGAAGAATTTGATAAACAGCCTATTCAGGGAGAGAATATAAAAACAGCAAAGAAGCAGATCGAGCAATCTTTGGATACTATCAATAGTGCGTTTGAAAATTTGCTGGATCAGCTTTTTACCGATGAAGTACTGGATATCAGTTCCGATATTTCCGTTTTGGAAACGATGTTAAAGCAGGAAGGGCTGACCGGTTCTGAGTTTAAATCAAAGGAATAATTTGGGGAGGAAACAGATATGAGCAGTCCGTTTGAACAGGAAAAAGGTTCACAGTTAACATTGACCCTTGATCCATTTGCACAGCCTGAACCACAATTAGAGCAGCCACAGCAAGAACAGCTTCCGGCAGAGCAGCAGTCTGCACCAAAGCCGGTGTTTGACGAAAGTATGCTAAACGAGCAGGAAAGAAAAATGGTAGATGATTTTGCGGCTCAAATTGATTTAAACAACTCTACTGTTATTTTGCAATATGGTGCAGGGGCACAGAAAAAAATGGCGGATTTTTCTGAGAGTGCTTTGGAAAATGTGCGCACAAAAGATTTGGGCGAAATTGGTGAGATGCTGAGCGGTGTTGTTACCGAACTTAAAAATTTTGAAGATGTGGAAGAAGAAAAAGGATTTCTGGGCTTCTTCAAAAAAAACACCAACAAGCTTAATTCAATGAAGGCAAAGTATGCCAAAGCCGAAGCAAATATCAACCAGATTGTCAGTGGACTGGAAACTCATATGGTTACTTTATTAAAAGATGTAGCTATGCTGGACCATATGTATGAGGCAAACAAAGAATATTTTAAAGAAATTTCTATGTATATTCTTGCAGGGCAAAAGAAACTTGCAGAGGTTCGGGCAACCCAGCTGGCTGATTTAATTGTGAAAGCAAAACAGACCAATCTTCCGGAAGATGCACAAGCGGCGAACGATCTTGCAGCCTTGTGTGACCGATTTGAAAAGAAACTGCACGATTTAGAGCTGACAAGAATGATTTCGATTCAGATGGCTCCTCAGCTCCGATTGGTTCAAAATAATGACACATTGATGTCGGAAAAAATTCAGTCCACCATTGTCAATACAATTCCTCTTTGGAAAAGCCAGATGGTGTTGGCGTTGGGTGTAACCCATTCTCAGCAAGCAGCACAGGCACAGCGTGAAGTGACTGATATGACAAATGAGCTGCTTCGCAAAAATGCTCAGACACTGAAGATGGCAACCATAGAAACTGCCAAAGAATCGGAGAGAGGCATTGTAGATATTGAAACCCTCAAAGAAACCAACGAATCATTGATCTCCACTTTGGATGAAGTGATGAAGATTCAGCAGGAGGGACGCCAAAAACGCAGAGAAGCAGAGGCTGAATTGGGAAGAATTGAAGAGGAACTCAAACAGAAACTGCTGCAAATCAGAGGTTAATCTTTATACAGAATATAAAAAACAGGCTTCCAATCGGAAGCCTGTTTTTTTATATCTATTTGCTGATTGGCTGCGTTTTTTTCTCAAGCCAGTTTCTTGCACGTTCACTTACCAAAGGAGAAACTTCACTGTAAACGTGTTTATGGTAATCATTGAGCCACTGAATGTCGTCATCATTCATCAGGGAAAGGTCAAGACAATCGGTGTCGATTGGAACAACGGTGAAGGTGTCAAAACGATAGAACTGACCATATTCTGTCTTAATGTCTTTTCTAACAACAACGGCATTTTCGGTACGGATACCGTGGCTGCCTTCGGTGTATACACCGGGTTCAATCGTGATGAACATTCCTTCTTCCAATGCAACTGTTCTGTCACGGAAATTTGGTGGAGCCTCGTGAACATTCAGGAAGTAACCTACACCATGACCGGTACCACAGCGATAGTTTAAGCCATCCTGCCAAACGTGACCGCGGCACAGATTATCAAGGTCGGAGCCGGTGGAACCTGCAAGGAATTTTTGGCGGGACAAAGCAATTACACCACGCAAAGAAGTAGTGAAATCGCGGCGTTCCTGAGCAGAAATTTCGCCCAGAGCAAAGGTTCTTGTGGTGTCGGTGGTTCCTTCAAAGTACTGACCGCCGCTGTCGTTGAGGAACAGGTGTTCGCGTTCGAGAGTTTTGCAGTTGTCCGAAGTTGGTGCATAGTGCATCATAGCGGCATTATCACGATAAGCCATGATAGCAGTGAAGCTTTCGCTGTCATAATGTTCCTGCAAAGAGCGGAAGTGGGCAATCTTTTCGGAGCAATCCCACTCTGTCGGGTTTTCCCCGTTTTCCAATGCTTCAAACAGCCAACCATAAAATTCAGCTTCGGCGCAACCGTCTTTCAGGTAAGCTTTATATGTATTTGCAATTTCGGTTTCGTTCTTAATAGCTTTCATCATTGGAATTGGGCTGGTTCCGGGAACAAGCATGATGTTGCTGTTATTCTGCATTGCATTGTACAGCATATAGTTTACTTCGTTATCATCACAAAGAACAGTTGCCTGATGATTGAGCTGCTCAAGGTATGGATAAATTTCTTCATATTCTTTTAGGACAACACCATTTTCAGCAAGGATTTGTTTTGCCTCGTCGGAAAGTCTGGAAAGTGCAGTGAAAAGAACAGCAGAATCTTTTGAGATAAATCCATAAGAAATTACAATAGGGCTGTTTGGAATATCTTTTGCACGAACGTTAAACAGCCAGTTTGTGTTGTCCAGTCTGCCGACAACAAGAGCATCACAGCCGTTCTTTGCAAGAGCTTCTCGAACATCTGCAATTTTTTGAGCAGCGGATTTACCACAGTATTTTTCGTCTAAATAGTATGCCGGGGTATAAACTTCTTCCGGACGATTTTCCCAAATATCATTGCCGTAATCTTTATCAATAGCAATGGAGATATCTTTATCGGCAAACAGTTCCTTCATCTCATTGATTGCGTGGACAGAAAAAAGCTTACCGTTTAAGCCAACCACACTGTTTTCAGGAAGTACATCGTGCAGATATTGGGAGAAGGTTGGACAATCCGGTTCAGAGGCACGGAATAACACAGCTTCGCTGTCAGCAATCTGTTTTTCAGCCTGAACATAGTAACGACCGTCTACCCATAAACCACTTGCTGTTTCGGTGATAATATAGGTACCTACTGAACCGGTGAATCCGGAAACAAAACAACGGGTTTTCCAGTGTTCGGAAAAGTACTCGCTCATGTGTGGGTCACCGCTTGGAATGATGATAGCCTGTACATTGTCACGCTTCATCAGTTCTCTGATTTGTGCAATTTTTTCATTTGTTGTCATTTATAATTTCCCTCCGTTTTTTATAGTTTCATCAAGATATAAACAATATAAGGTTAAGAAAAAATCTTACAACTCAATCAATTCATGGGTGGTGGAGATCATATTTTCGTACCCGTCTTTGGTAATCAAAATCTGATCCTCGATGCGGACACCGCCCCAGTTGGGGATATAGATACCGGGTTCAATGGTGCGCACAGAGTTTTCCTCCAGCAGTTCGGTACTGTTTGGACCCATAAATGGAATTTCATGGACAAACATACCAATACCATGACCAATGCCGCTGTAAATATACTGATAGTATTCGGTATCTTTTACAGCTTGGATTGAAGCGTCATACACCTCCTTGAGAGGGACACCCGCCTTCATTTTAGCAAGAGAATCTTCCAACATCTGTTTTTCCAGCTCATACACTTCACGCTGTTTTGCGTTGGCACGTCCGACAACAACGGTTCTTGTCATGTCGGATAGGTAGCCGTTAAACTGACAGCCAAAATCCATCAGAACAAAATCGCCGTATTCAACAGCTTTGCTAGAAGGGATGCCGTGCAGCAGAGAGGTTCTGGCACCGGAAATTAAGATGTTGCCGTAAGGCTGAGTGTCAGCACCTTCCATTACCATGTAAGCCGAAAGTTTTGCGGCAAGTTCTTTTTCGGTGACACCGACGCGGATGTCTTTCAGAATATGTTCAAATGCACGGCAGGAAATATCGCAGGCAGCACGCAGATATTCAATTTCCTGAGGGGTTTTTACAGAACGGAATGTTTCCACGACATCGGTGGTGGGGACAAGTTCTGCTTTCACATTTTTTTCAAGCTGGGAGTAAAACAGATAGTTCAGCGTATCCGCCTCAAAGGCAAGGGAAGAAATCTTTTCGTCTTTTGCAATTTGAGCGACACATTCTCCAATGGAACCGTAATTTTTCCATAATACAATCTGATACTCAGGGCATTCAATGCTCACCTGCTCGGTGTAACGAGGGTCGGTTAAAAAGTAAAACCTGTTTGGAGTGATGACGATGTAGGAATCACTTCCGGTATAGCCGCTGATGTAGCGGATATTATGTTTTTTGGCAAGAAAAAATGCATCTAAATTGTGCTGTTTCATATAATCCAGCAGCAATTGCACAGATTTCATATACACCACGTCCTTTGAATAAAATTTTCGTATAAAATAATTTAAAGAGAAAAAATGAGTTTTTAGTAAAAATAACAGATAAAAATAAAACAAAGAAATATATTTCTGTTTCCATTATAATGTTATTTTCTCTGAAATTCAATCCCAAAACAAAGTTTTTTTGTATTAAATGTTAGCTTATATAAAAGAGGGAACACCTAATGTGAAGTGCACCCCATTTGTTAGACAGTATGATATACTGAAAAACAAGTGGGGTGCTTTACTATGCCAAAAGGAATAGCAAACAAACGTTATACACCAGAATTCAAGAAACAAGTCGTCGAAGCTGTCATACAAGGTGGTCTCAGCTACCAGGAAGCTGCCAAGATTTACAAAGTTCAAGGGCATGACCGCATTCAAAGTTGGGAACGGATCTATCTGGAAGAAGGACCAGAAGGTCTTGCTATTGAGCGTCGAGGACGTAGAAGCACAGGCAAACCGAAGCAGCTAGCAAGTAAGGTAGAGGAGGATCTGCTGGCCGAGGTTCAGCGGCTGCGTGCAGAAAATGCTTACCTAAAAAACTTGCAAGCCTTGGTTTTGGAGAGAGAGCGACGCCAACAGAAAAAACGTTGGTAGTCCAAGATCTAAGGCAAAAATTTGCATTGAGACTTCTACTTGAAATCGCTCAGCTGTCCCGTTCAACCTTCTATTACCACTTGAAGCAGATGAAGTGTGCTGACAAG
>JAHHTY010000077.1 GCA_020024325.1 Negativibacillus sp. | reverse complement strand
TAGCTTGAACAGTTTTTACTTGAAAATATTGTCTAACTTTTTGGGGGCACTTCAATGAGGTGTTCCCCGATAAAAATTTATGCAATTTTTATGATTATGATGTTAGCGTTGCTGATCAAAAGTTCATTGCCGGAGCTATTTGCTAAATAAATGGAATCAGCTGTCGAGCATGGAACAGAAACCAGAGTAGAAGCACTTAAATTTAAAGAAGTGGAAGAACCGGAAGATTGTGAGCCGGGGATAATGGTTCCACCGGAGAAAAGGGCAAGGGAAGGTATAGGAGTAGGGGTAGGGGTAGCTCTGGTTGCATCAGCAGCAGCAGGAGCAGAGGACACATTGGCATTATACTGAATCAGGTATACACCGGGGCAACTCAATGTAAATGAGGAACTTCCGGCAGCGTGTTGGATACAACAGTTGTTGGAAACACGGTCGGTAGCAAACAGAACAGGGGAATTAGCGGCAACAGTTTGCTGTGCATCATTTACAGAGTTTAGATAGCAAAGGGCACGGCAGCAGTTTGACGGAAAATATGGTGTACAGCAAGGATAGTAGTTACAAGAGTTGCCGGGACTGCACGGATAGCAGGGCATGGTATCTAAGTCATAGGATAGATGGTCATATTTGGACAAAACACAGCGTGCATAGTCGTTCATCCATCCGTTTGCAAAGATATATGCAGGTTGACCGTTAGAAACGGATGAAGAGTTTTGACAGTTGCAACTGCATTGGCATGGGCTGCAAGGGCAGCATTGATCAAAGTATGGCATATAAAATCCACCTCATTTAAAAAATTTTCTGGTACCAGTTACTGTAAACATACGCTTACGGCATTACCACTCTATGCAAAACACAGTAAAAGTGTTTGTGTATTTGCAAAACAGCAAATTTACTGAAAAAGCAAATTTTTTTAAAGGATGGAGATTAGTATATTTTTCTTTGCTATCACAGCCCCCTGATTTTATCTTTAAATAATCAATCGGCCATGATTCATATAAGATGTCGGTTCCTTTTCTTACAGCATATTTTTAAAAAGCATACGGGCATAAATTGTACAAAAATACTTTCATATCATAAATGCTTCATCCCATAAAGCAGAAAGAAAAAGGCAACAATGGAGCATATCCGAATAGACACGCTCCATCATTGCCTTACAAAAGATTGCCCTTTTAGAGTGGGCTTTTTTAAGAGAGAAAAGTATTTATGAAGAATATGAAGAAAAAGAAGATATCAAAATAAATAATAAAATTTATGCTGTCAATCCGTAAAACGGAACTTGTTGTTGGTCTGCCTCGCCCACCATGTCGGTATTCCGTCCACACAATGGGCTAACAGTTATTTTTATAAAAAGGAACCGATGAAGAAAATGATGTAAAACCTTACAGCAAGGTTAATTTATTCCCTATTTCTTGTTTGATTCCTTTTGTCTTGATATGCTTATAGTATAATGGGAAAATATGTATGGAGTATATCCCAGATATAAATAATAGTGAACGGTTTTGTAAATAAACCATTGCAATTTTAAAAAGAAAATAAAAAGTTGTCTAATAAGATAAAAAATGAGCATACAGTTTGATGGGAAGCAGTTTTAGCGGAAATCGGAAATATTATATAAAAAAACAGGACAGCACTTTAGGCTGTCCTGTAATGAATTGTTTTAGCTGATGCGGATTTGAGCGGCTTTATCCGGATGAAAATCGTTTTCAAGGTCGTAGATGTTGTGGGTTGTGGAGTCACGCAGAACACGACCGTTCAGGGAATAGGTACGGATGAAACGTCTGTTATCAACAGTGGTCCAGTACTCGGTATCCCATGTCAGGTAACCGTCACCATCGGTTTCCGGTGCAGGAAGAACGAAATCTACCTGACGACCGGCTCTCATCAATTCAATCAGGCTATCATAAGTAACTTCGAGTTCAACCTTGTTTACAATATCAGTTGCTTTCATGTCAATTCAATCCTTTATTAGAGCAGACAGAAAATTCTATCACCCTAATACAAAATTTAACTTCCAGTTCATTATACTCTTTTTTGGAAAAATGTACAATCCCTAAAAAGAGGGAACAAGAAAAATCTTAGAAACCACGCAAAGTTGCCTGAATATCTACGCCCATACGGGTGAATACAGCGGTGATTTTCTGACGGGCAGCACGAACATCCTGTTTTTTATCCATAATTTGGCGGTCGGTGAGGTCACGGTTCTTTTCGCTGCGTTGTTCTGAAGGAGCATCCAGGTCATCGCGGAGAAAATTTAAACCGATGTAAACAACTTTCAGCTCATTTAAACTTAAAGATTGATGATTTTGTTCCAGCTGTTTTCTGACAGCGCTGATGTGGGCAAGGTTCTGCATTGCGTTTTCTTCGCTGACTTCTTTAAAGTTTTTACGCTCCAAAAAGCCGTTGATGTCCTCTTCAAGCAGATTAAGACCTTCCTCGATGCAGTCTAAATCAGACTGGTAAAGTGCATTAGAGGTAACGTCTTTTTTTATATTACATTTCAAAAAAATGACTTCCTTTCTTTAATAAGATACACTGACATTTTATCATACTTTCGTGGGAAACACAATCTTTGTCAAAATTTTTATGAAAAGCATATGATAAGTGCATTGATTATTGTGTCAAAACGTATTATAATAAGCTATATTATGGACAGCGTTCCTTAATATCCGTTCATATCTTTCATATTTATAAATGAAGATATCAATATACAAATGGAGGTAAAAAACGATGCAAAGAGTAGAACTGAGAACATTAGCAGTCAGTTCCGAAGATTATGCAAACAAACAGCTGACTGTGGCTGGATGGGTTAGAACCATCCGAACATCCAAAAACCTGGGCTTTATCGAATTAAATGACGGTACTTCCTTCCAGAATTTGCAGGTAGTATTTGAGAATAGCAAGGTGGAAAATTTTAATGAAATCAGTAAGCTCAACGTTGGTGCTTCCATTGTTGTAAAAGGTCAACTGATTTTGACACCGGAAGCAAAACAGCCTTACGAAATTCATGCAGATGCAATCGAAATCGAGGGTCTGTCCACACCGGATTATCCTCTTCAGAAAAAACGTCACTCGGTAGAGTTTTTGCGTACAATCGCACATTTAAGACCAAGAACAAACACCTTCAGTGCAGTGTTCCGCGTTCGTTCGGTGGCTGCATTTGCAATTCATAAATTCTTTAATGAACGTGGATTTGTTTATGTCCACACTCCGCTGATCACCGGCAGCGACTGTGAGGGTGCAGGCGAGATGTTCCATGTAACAACATTAGATATGGACAACCCACCACGCACAGAAGACGGAAAAATCGACTATACACAGGACTTTTTCGGTAAGCCAACCAGCCTGACTGTTTCCGGTCAGCTTGAAGGCGAGTGCATGGCAATGGCATTCTCCAATATCTATACCTTTGGCCCTACCTTCCGTGCAGAAAAATCCAACACCACCCGTCATGCAGCAGAGTTCTGGATGATGGAGCCGGAAATTGCTTTTGCAGATTTGACCGATATGATGAACCTTGCAGAGGACATGATGAAATATGTTCTTGCTTATGTAATGGAAAACTGCCCACAGGAAATGGCATTTTTTAACCAATTCTATGATAAAGGCTTGCTCGAACGTTTGCAGCATATTGTAAATTCCGACTTTGTTCGTCTGCCATACACCGAGGCTGTAAAACTGCTCGAAGAACACAAAGATGAGTTTGAATATCCGGTATATTGGGGCTGTGACTTACAGACCGAGCATGAAAGATATCTCACCGAGAAGCTGTTCAAAAAACCGGTGTTTGTTACCGATTATCCAAAAGAAATTAAAGCATTCTATATGCGCCTGAATGATGATAACAAGACCGTTGCAGCAGCAGACCTGCTTGTTCCGGGTATTGGCGAAATTATTGGCGGAAGCCAGCGTGAGGAGCGTTACGATGTTCTGCTTGAGCGTATCCGTGAGCTGGGACTTAATGAAGAAGACTATTCATGGTACCTTGATTTGCGTAAATATGGTGGTACAAAGCACGCAGGATACGGTCTGGGATTTGAAAGATTGATTATGTACATCACCGCTGTTGGTAACATCCGTGATGTTATTCCTTTCCCAAGAACAACCGGTTCCGCAGAATTTTAATTAAGAAAAATAAAAACAAGCCACTTATCCGTTTTGGATTGGTGGCTTGTTTTGTATAAAAAAGGGGGGACAGAGATGAAAGTGTGCTATTTATCGACGATTGATAAAAAAGAATTGGGGTATCAAGAAGCCCAAAGAGCGGTTTGTAAACTGCTGGGAGGGCAGGAGATTGAATTGAAAGAAGCGTTAAAACAACTTTCAGTGGAAAAACTGATTATCGAGCCGCTGCATTTTTCTAAAGCTCAAAATTTGTCCCTGGCATCACAAAAGAAGGTTTTGGTTCAGGTTACATCGGATGAAGAAAGCGATGTTAGGTTGTTGTACAAATTAGAACCAATCGAGTTAGGTGGGATTTCAGTAGAGTTTGGACCTTCGCCGGTGATGCAGGTTTTAAAAGTATCAGAGGATTTTGGGGAAAAATATTCTGCCCTCGCTGTTTTGGGGGAGATACAGGAGCCGCACGATGCCGTTGCTGTTTTGTGCTGCAATGTCGATGATTCTACCGGGGAAGAATTGGGTTGGACAATGGAAACGTTGATGGAAAACGGTGCAAAAGATGTTTTCTTTACACCGATTCAGATGAAGAAAAACCGACCGGCGGTGATGGTCAGCGTGGTTTGTCAAAAAGGGGAAGAAGATAAATTTTGTAACCTTCTTTTTAAACACACTTCTACCATCGGGGTACGCTGGAATTATTTTGAACGTGCGGTTATGCAACGCAGCAAGGGTGTCGCAGCTACTCCGTGGGGAGAAATAGAGGTAAAACACTGCCGTTATGGCGAAATTGAAAAGACAACGGTGGAGTATGAATCGGCAAAAAAAACAGCTCAAAAATTCGGGTGTTCTGTCCGAGATGTTTTGCGTTATCCTCTTAAAAATCAGTAGAATTGGATATTTCATCCAAAGGATTCCAAAATGAAGAAAGTTTGTCTTTCATTTCGCTCACACTGTAAATCGGGACAGCGTGATTCCAGTGCGTGGGGAATAAACGTCGATAAGAAAGGGTGGAAAAGCGGTCGTCCATCAATAAAACAACACCTCGGTCATCCATGCTTCGTATCACTCGACCAGCTGCTTGGAGAACTTTGTTCATACCGGGGTAGCGGTAAGCATAGTCGTATCCGGTTTGATATTTTTCCTGATAATATTCCCGCAAAATTTCCTGTTGAGCGCCGACACGGGGCAATCCGGTTCCGATGATGGCTGTGCCCAATAATTTTTCTCCTTTAAAATCCACTCCTTCCGAATAGATGCCGCCCAAAACCGCAAAACCAAGCAAAGAGTTTTTGGCATGAGGAGAATCAAACTCCTGCAAAAATGCTGCTCGCTGTTCGTCATCCATCTGGGGAGATTGCAGCAAAAGGGGAACGTCAGGAAAAAGTTTAGAAAAAACTTGCGCTTCCTTTTGCAGATATTGATAGGACGGAAAGTATGCAAGATAGTTTCCGTTCTTTGCCTGTATCATTTGATATAACAACTCTGCAATCGGTTTTAGACTTTCTTCTCGCTTTGCCCAACGGGTGTTGATTTGTGGGCAAACCAACAAACATAGATTTTGGGGCGGAAACGGGGAAGCAAGGGCATATGAGTTTGTCGTTTCTGAAGAATCGGCACAACCCAATACCGTTTTATAATATGAGGGTGGAGAAAGGGTAGCGGAAAACAAAGCTGCACACCTGCCCAATTTTAGGCGATTGTCCACCATTTCAGCAGGGTCCAGACATAATAATTTAACCGTTACCTCGGTGCCGGATACTGCTGCAAAAAAAGTAAAACGGTCATCAAACAGCTCGGCAATTCTGAGGAAAAAGCGAGCGTCAAAATAAAGCCGAAGTAATTCCGAGGGCAGCGGCTCCACGGGCTCTAAAAGAGTAGTAATCGGTTTGTTTTGCCGATGTTCCTCCAAAAACTCTGTGCAAACAGTGAAGAAGTGCTGGATAGATTTTAAAAATTTTTTGGGAATTTCATTTAGAGTAAGATAGTATTCCTTTTGTTCGTCGTGCGAAAAAATTTCCTTTTTCAAAGTCAGAAATTCACGGTTGAGGGCAGTAAGTGTTTTCTCCAAACGTTTTGAGTGTGAAGCGATTAGCTTTTTGCATGAAAGGATATCCGATTTTTGCAGCTGTGCCGAATACATTCCTCTGGCTCTGTCCACAAGGTTGTGTGCTTCATCAATTAAAAAGCAATATTCTCCTTTTTTATCAAAGAAGCGTTTTAAATAAACAACAGGGTCAAACAGATAGTTGTAGTCACAGATGACGGCATCGCACCAAACAGATAAATCCAAGCCAAGCTCAAAAGGACATAGTTGTTTTTCTTTAGCCCATCGTTCAATGACATCACGGGAAAAAGAATCCTCCTCACAAAGCATCCGGAAGATAACATCTTGCACTCGGTCATAATAGTCTTTTGCATAGGGGCAATCATCGGGATTACATAAAGGCTCCTCTAAAAAACAGATTTTTTCCTTGGCAGTTAAGGTAATGCGTTTTAAACACATCCCTTGTTTGTGCATTAGATGAAATCCTTCTTCTGCCACAGCACGGGTGGAAGTTTTGGCAGTCAGATAGAAGATATGGGAAATCAGCCCTTCGCCCATCGCTTTGACTGATGGAAAAAGGGAAGAGATTGTTTTTCCGATTCCGGTGGGAGCCTGACACAAAACACGGGAGCCATTGACAGCCGAACGATAGATAACAGCTGCCATCTGCCGTTGACCTTCTCGGTAATTCTTAAAGGGGAAGGAAAGAGATTTTGCACTTTGGTTACGAATGATTTTCCAATCGTTGCTTCTTTTAGCCCAGCGACGATAACGGAAAAGCAAATCAAGATAAAATTCTTCCAGCTCTTTGATAGTAAAATCTTTAGTAAAGCAGATGGTTTCCTCCGTTTCGGTTTGGCAATAAATCAGCCGAACAGAGATATATTCTAAATGTTGTTGCTGACACAGCATATAAGCATAGCATTTTGCCTGTGCCCAATGCAAAGGACGATAACCGGATTCGCCTTCTTTACAGCTGAGGGAGGAAAGAGGAAGTTCGACAGTTTTGATTTCTTCAACAATGGTTTGCTCATTTAATTGTAAGATTGCATCAGCACGTCCAAAAACGTGATAGAAAATACCCTCCTCAATGTGGTCGTTGGAGAGGGAAACCTCTGCCTGATAAGAGTCGCCGTATTTTTCACGCGATTTTTTCTGGAGCTTTCGGTGCAGACGGGAACCCTCGTTTGCTCGCTGATATAAATCGGAGCTGCCAACGCGATTATCAATGCTTCCTCCGGCAAGAATAAATTCAACCAGTTCCCGAACCGAAAGGGAAACCTCGATATATTCTTCCATAACAATACCCCCATGATAGTAAAATCATATCTCTTATCATAGCATAGATTGCAGCAAAATGAAAATCAGGAAAGGACAAGAAAGATGAATTGGATTGAAAAAACAGATTTTATAGTTTTAGATTGGATACAGGAAAATTTAAAAGGTGAATTGTTAGATTTTGTGATGCCGATGATTACCATGCTGGGAGATGGCGGAGTTTTTTTTGTACTGCTGGCACTGGTGCTAATCTGTAAAAAGAAATATCGAAAACAGGGATTTGCACTGGCAGGGGGACTTCTGATCTGCCTTTTGGTGGGAAATCTTTTCTTAAAGCCTCTGTTTGCCCGCATCCGACCATATGACCTAGTAGAAGATATAAAATTGCTTATAAAGCCACTGCGTGACTATTCTTTTCCGTCCGGTCATACAATGGCTTCTTTTGCCTGTGCAGGTGTCTTTTGGAACTATCGAAAAGTGTTCGGAAAGTGGTCAATTGTAGCGGTCATTACAGCAATTTTGATAGCCTTTTCCCGTC
>JAHHTY010000076.1 GCA_020024325.1 Negativibacillus sp. | reverse complement strand
AAACCATACGATAAAACAATTTTGAAAGAGGTGTGGAAAGAATGAATGCACAAAAATTTACACAGAAATCTCTTGAAACAATCCAGATGGCAAATAATCTTGCATTGGAAAATAATAATATGCAGATCGAGCAGGAGCATTTGCTGTACGCCTTGTTGACAATTGATGATGGGCTGATTGCTCAGCTGCTTAAAAAGATGGAGAAAGACCCTCGAGCAGTTGCTCAGGCGGTAAAGCAAGAAATTGATAAAATGCCGGGTGTAACCGGATCGGGCAGAGAAGCGGGAAAAATTTATATTGCACAGGATGTAGATATTGTCCTTGCTAAAGCAGAACAGATTGCAGATTCGATGAAAGATGAATATGTTTCGGTGGAACATCTGATGATATCCCTGATGGAAAACCCAAATCAGCACGTAAAAGAAATCTTCAAACTGTTTGATATTAGAAAAAATGACTTTTTAAAAGTGCTTCAGCAGGTTCGGGGAAATACCCGCGTTACCAGCGATTCTCCGGAAAGCACCTATGACGTATTAAAAAAATATGGACATGACCTTGTAGAAGATGCACGCAATAAAAAACTGGACCCGGTAATCGGAAGAGATTCGGAAATCAGAAATGTCATTATGATTTTGTCTAGAAAGACGAAAAATAATCCTGTGTTGATTGGTGAACCCGGTGTCGGCAAAACAGCCATTGCAGAAGGGCTTGCGCTGCGTATTGTACGCGGAGATGTACCATCAAATTTGAAGGATAAAACGATCTTTTCGCTGGATATGGGTGCACTGATTGCAGGTGCAAAATTTAGAGGAGAGTTTGAGGAAAGGCTTAAAGCAGTTCTTGCCGAAATTAAAAAGAGTGACGGAAAAATCATCCTCTTTATCGATGAGCTGCATACCATTGTAGGTGCAGGTAAAACAGAAGGTTCAATGGATGCAGGAAACCTGTTAAAACCAATGCTCGCCCGTGGTGAGCTGCACTGTATCGGTGCTACTACCTTGAACGAGTACCGTCAATATATCGAGAAGGATGCAGCCTTGGAAAGAAGATTCCAGCCTGTCATGGTAGCAGAGCCAACCGTCGAAGATACAATCTCTATTTTAAGAGGATTAAAGGAACGATATGAAGTTTACCATGGTGTAAAAATTCAGGATGCTTCTTTAATTTCTGCGGCAACTCTGTCCGACCGCTATATCTCAGACCGTTTTCTCCCGGATAAGGCCATCGACCTTGTGGATGAAGCGTGTGCCATGATTCGTACCGAGATGGACTCTATGCCAATTGAAATGGACGAGCTGAACCGCAAGATTATTCAGCAGGAAATTGCACAGGCGGCTCTGAAAAAAGAGGAGGATAAATTATCTAAAGAACGTCTGGAGGCAGTGACAAAAGAACTTGCACAGCTCAGAGAAAAATTTAACTCAATGAAAGCGCAGTGGGATAACGAAAAGACCGCAATAACAAAAGTGCAGAAGCTGCGTGAGGAAATTGAAAAAATCGGCGGAGATATTGAACGTGCAGAACGTGAGTACGACCTAAACAAAGCAGCAGAGCTGAAATATGGCAAGCTGCCTCAGCTGAAAGCAGAGCTGGAAGAAGAAGAAAAACTGGCAGAGGAAGCACAGCAGTCCAGCCTGCTTCGTGATAAGGTAACAGAAGAAGAAATTGCTAAGGTAGTGGGCAAGTGGACAGGAATTCCGGTTGCCAAAATTATGGAAGGCGAAAGAGAAAAACTGCTCCACATGGAAGATATCCTGCATGAAAATGTTGTGGGTCAGGATGAAGCTGTTCGTCTTGTCAGTGAAGCAATTCTGCGTTCCAGAGCAGGTATTTCCGATCCAAATCGACCCATTGGTTCCTTCCTGTTCCTAGGTCCAACCGGTGTCGGCAAAACACAGCTTGCAAAGACACTTGCAAAAACACTCTTTGATGATGAAAACAATATGGTTCGTATAGACATGAGCGAATATATGGAGAAGTACTCAGTATCCAGATTGATTGGAGCTCCTCCAGGCTATGTCGGTTATGAAGAAGGCGGACAGCTGACCGAAGCTGTTCGACGCAGACCATATTCCGTTGTTTTGTTTGATGAGGTAGAAAAAGCACATCCGGATGTCTTTAATGTTCTGCTTCAGGTTTTGGATGATGGACGTATCACCGATTCTCAGGGCAGAACGGTAGACTTTAAAAACACCATCATCATTTTGACTTCAAACTTGGGTTCTTCTTATATTCTGGATGGCATCACACCGGATGGAGAAATCAGCGACGAAGCCAAAGAACAGGTAAATGTTTTGCTCAAGAACAGTTTCCGTCCGGAGTTCCTCAACCGTTTGGACGAGATTGTGTTCTATAAACCGTTGAGCAGAGAAAACATCGGCAACATCATCGATTTGCTGATGAAGGATTTGCAGAAGCGTTTGCAGGCAAAACAGATTGAACTGTCAATGACCGACCGTGCAAAACAATATATCATTGATAATGCTTACGACCCGATTTACGGTGCAAGACCACTCAAGAGATATTTGCAGAGCCATGTGGAAACCATGCTCGGCAGAAAGATCATTGCAGGAGAAATCGGACAGCAAGATAAAAATGATGAGTTATGCCATGTTACCATTGATGCGGAAAATGATGAATTGATCATACGATAAGTAGTAAAAGAGGAGGGTTTATCCCTCCTCTTTTATTGCTTATCAGCAGCTAAACTTTCAATGTGGAAGGTTTTTCTCAGAAACATCTTTCACGCTTAGAGTCAATATGCTACAATAGAAAAGGAATTTTAGCATAAGCTTGAGAGGAAGGTTTGCAATGGCAAAAAAACAACGACTGGATAAGGCAATCGCAATGCAGGGTACGCTTTCCCGCAGTGAAGTAAAAACTTTAATTCGCAGAGGAGCCGTCACCATTAATGGACAGGTGATTAAAAATGCGGACTTTGGAGTCGATTTTGATAATGACATTGTAGCGGTGCAGGGAAAAGAACTTTCTTTAAGAATGCACACCTATCTCATGCTTAATAAACCCAAAGGGGTTGTCAGCGCAAGTGAAGATAAAAAACTGCCGACAGTGGTGGATTTGGTTCCTAAGGAGCTTTGGAGAAAGGGACTTTTCCCGGCAGGAAGATTAGATAAGGATACAACAGGTTTTGTCCTGATTACAGATGATGGGGAGTTTGCCCATGACATCCTTTCCCCGAAAAAGCACATCTCCAAAACTTATCATGCACTGGTCAACGGCAGCATCACCGAGGAAATGATTGAAGGTTTTGCAAAAGGGGTCACCATCGGGGAAGATTTTACTCTTCCGGCGTCGCTCAGGAAGATTTCTTCAGAAGAGCAGGGCGACTGGGGTGAAGTTATCCTCAAGGAAGGGATGTATCACCAGATCAAGCGGATGTTTGGGGCATATGGCTTAAAGGTGTTGGAACTAAAGCGTGTACAGATGGGAAAACTGCCGCTTGATCCGAATCTCGAAGAGGGAAAATGCAGGGAACTGACTGCTGAGGAACTGAAGCTTGTCAGCACAAGGGATGAACCTGTGGAGGAATAACAGATGGGATGCTTAATCTGTGAGCAAATCGAGTAGATTCAAAAGGGAGATGATCCCTATTTTGTCTGCGAATTGGAAACAGGATATGTCGTGTTGAACGCTTATCAGCGATTTGCGGTTATACCTTGTTTTTGTGCAAGCGGCATGAAACCAAGCGGCACCTGCTCCCCCGGAATTACAGCATGAAATGTCGCTGGAGGCGGTGTATCAGCTTTATCATCCGAAAAAGATGAACCATGAACTTTTGGGAAATGGAGGTACCAACCTACACTGGTATCTGTTTTTACGTGTAACCGGGGATACCCCACAGTATTTTCCGACACCTCAACAGCTGAAAGCCTAAATCCAGAAGGTATATCAAAATTGTTTGGGAGAGCGTCTTAAAATCTGAGAATGTAGGGGAAAGCAATGGAGAAAGCGATTTCTTATCAAAAACTGCCCCGCTCGTTTTATCTGGACGATACGGTAGCGGTGGCAAAAAAACTGATCGGTAAGCTGCTGGTGCGGAAAATCGGCGGGGAAACTCTGTCTGCCATTATCTGCGAAACCGAAGCATATACAGGATATTCTGACAAAGCCTGCCACTCCTATAAGGGAAAGTCCGAGCGAACGAAAGTGATGTTCGATGAGGGCGGAAAAGCCTATGTTTATCTCATCTATGGGATGTATAACTGCTTTAACATTACCACACAAAAAGAAGGAGTGCCCGAGGCAGTACTGATTCGGGCAGCTTGTCCGTTTGAAGGGACACAAAAAATGATGCAGCTGCGTCAACAGAAAAAACAGATTAAGAGTTTGAATGAAAAAAATCTGCTGGCAGGTCCCGGCAGACTGTGTGACGCCATGGGCATTACAAAGCAGGATAACGGCAAGCTGCTTATTGGGGAAGAGATTTATCTCTGTGAAGGAATACCTATTGCACAAGAGCAGATTGCGGCAACAAAACGAATCAACATCGACTATGCACAGGAAGCGCAAGATTTTCTCTATCGTTTTGTGGACACAAAAAGCCCATGTTTGTCAGTAAAATGGAAGGGGGAAGAACGATGAGTGAAGAAGTGCTCTGTAATCTATTTAAAAATTATACTTGTTGCTTAACAGGACACCGCGTTCTCCCTCAAAAAAGACAACTGGAACACCTGCGGCAAAATTTGAGAAAAACAATTGCAAAGCTTGTGAAGGAGGATATAACTTTTTTTTACACCGGCGGAGCAGTGGGGTTTGATACTTTGGCAGCAATGACGGTTTTGGAAATGAAGGCATATTTTCCTCAAATACGATTATATCTTGCTTTGCCCTGTCCAGAGCAGCATGAAAATTGGGGTCAAGAAGAAAAAAAGTTATATGAACAGATTAAAGAACATGCAGACCGAATTGAACTTGTCAGTCCTCAATATAGCCCGGATTGTATGAAAAAACGCAATTATTATATGGTGGATCGAAGTTGCGTGTGTGCCTATTATATGGTGCAGGAAGTGCGAAGCGGCACTGCACAAACGGTAAACTATGCTCGACATCAGGGATGCGATTTAATTGATTTATCAAAAGAAATTTCAGCCCCTGTTTGGAATAAGAAAGATGAAATATTCCATTGGAGCGAGGAAGTTTATATTCGGGAATTTTATCCAAAAGAAGGGGAAGAGTCTTAAGACTCTTCCCCTTCTTTTGGATATGCAAGCCCATACATAAAACCATTTTCAGCGTAGACTGAACAAATATCCCCGGCAATGACCTTTTCGTTGTAGATTAAAAGATTAGCGCGGATATATTCTTTTTGGCTAGGATAATTTAATACAGCATAGGTATAGCGCTTAACCTGTTTTCCCTTTTGCTTTGTCAGGTCAAATCCCTGTGAAGTTTGAATGACATTGTAGTTTTCATAAACTTTTCCAAAAGTTTGTGGGATTATGACATCCGCAATTTCCAGTGGCTCTTTTGACACCTGCCATCCAAAGCTCTCTAAAAATGAAATGCGTGCAGTGTTATCCGGTACATGCATGTCATGGTTATCGGAAATGGAAACAGGGGAGGGAGGAGCAGCAGGTTTGTGCAGCATTTTTGCACCCATAAAAAGAATAAAAGCTATTGCTGCAACCAGCAAGATTCTGAAGAAGAGTTTTTTCGGCTTGAGCGAGCAGATGAACATAGAGTGTTTCTTCCTTTCAAAAAATAATCTTTTGTTTTTGCAAATACCTGAGGAGAAAGGAGCAACAATGCAGTTAGGTTGGGAAGCAGCAGACAGGCATTAAAAAGGTCTGCCATCGAAAGAACCATTGGAAGCTGCGTAAAACATCCGGCAGCACAACCGCAAAGGAAAAAACTGCGGTAAAGAAGGAGTGCTGTATGACTGTTGGGAAATAAATATTCCACACACCTCTGACCATACAGACAAAAGCTGATAACAGATGCAAAGGCAAATAATGCAACTGCAATAGAAAGCATTTTTCCACCGTTTTTTCCCATCACCAAAATAAATGCATCCTGTGCCGAGGTAGGAGATAAGGGTACGTTGCTGCATAAGATAGCAATAGCAGTCATGGTGCACACAAGAAGCGTATCGCAGAATACCTCAAAGATTCCCCAAAAACCTTGTTCTACAGGGTCATTGTCGCTGCAGGCATGGGCAATGGAAGCACTGCCAAGCCCTGCTTCATGGGTAAAAATTCCCCGGGAAATACCAACTCGCAAGGAAGTAAAAAATCCGGCTGAAGTGTCTGCAACGCTGCACATGGGAGAAAAGGAAAATGCTTCGGATAAAATTTGAGAAAAAGCCTGTGGAATATTTTCCCGAAAACAAAAAATTATACAGCCACATCCAATCAGGTAAAACAACGACATAAACGGAACCAAGGCAGAACACAGCTGGACTGCACGGTCACAACCTCCGGCAAGAACCCAGACACAAAGCATTGTTAAAACAACAGCACAACAGAGGTTGGAGATGGAGAAACTATCCTCAAGAGATTGGGCAATGGCATTGGTTTGCGTCATGCTGCCGCTGCTTAAACAAGAAAGGATGCAGATAACGCAAAAAATAGCGGCAAGCCCTTTACCAAATATGTTAGGAATACCTTTTGACATATAGTACATCGGGCCACCCCGAAAAGAACGGGAAATCGGGTCACTCTCTCGCCATTGTACTGCTAAAAAAACTTCGGTATATTTTGTCATCATACCTAAAAAAGCACCGACCCACATCCAAAAAATACTCCCAGCTCCTCCAAGCATCATGGCAGCGCCCACCCCGATAATATTGCCCACTCCCATTGTTCCGCCCAAAGCAGTGCTGACAGCAGCAAAGGGTGAAACACCGTTGCTGCTTTTCTTTCGGGTAAAAAGAGAACCGACTGTTTTCTTAAAAACAGTGAGAAGGTGGGAAAGGGGAAGAAATCCGGTGGCGACAGTGAAATATAATCCGCACAGCAAAGTAAAGGTGATTGTGCCACGTCCCCATAATAGCTGCACAGCGGAATCTAAAAATTGCTGGAGCATATGAACCTCCTGAAAAAATAGTCTGATAAAAGCTATGCAAAAGCTAATTTAAATATGTTTTAAGGGGGTGGATTTTTAGGGGGATTGCAGTATAATAAAAGGCAGTGAAGAGAAAGCAAAAGTCAATCCATAAAGGTGGGAAGAAAATTATCTTTCTGCTCTTAACCTGTTTTCTATAACAAAAACAGGAGTGAAATAAGGGAGGAATAAAAATGTATACTTGTGCAAAGTGTTTTCAAAAAGGTTGCAGCAAACAGGATATGAACAAAACATTGCCTGACTGCCCAAGTAAAAATGCAGCTGTACAGGAGCAGGCAAAGGAGTTATATCTGGAGGAAGAAAATCATAAAATTGCTTTTTGTGCAGCTTTGACAGAGGCAGGAGGTTATTGCCAGGATACACGCCTGATTGAAATTATTAAATTTTTGCATCGGGGCGGATACAAAAAAATCGGTGTTGCTTTTTGCATTGGTCTTTTTAAGGAAACACAGGAAATCGTTAATATTTTGGAGTACAATGGTTTCGAGGTTGTTTCCATTATATGTAAAAATGGTGCAATTACCAAAGATTTTTTGGGAATTACCAATGATCAGGCAGTAAGAGGTAATTGTAAAACAGAAAGTATGTGCAATCCAATCGGGCAGGCATTGCTGTTGAATGAGCAAAAAACAGAGTTCAATCTGATGGTTGGCTTGTGTGTGGGACATGACACCTTGTTTATGAAGTATTCTAAAGCTCCTATCACAGTTCTTGCAGTAAAGGATCGTGTGACCGGTCATAACCCACTGGCACCTGTTTATTTGGCACAGGGATATTACAATAAAAAGTTTTACCCGGAAAATCCTGAAGATTTAAATCCAAAAGATACCGAGTATAATCGCTAAAATAAGGTGTAAGAATATATAGTGAAAAAGGGACGAGTTATCACCCGGATATCCGGGTGATAACTCGTCCCTTTGCTAAAAGA
>JAHHTY010000075.1 GCA_020024325.1 Negativibacillus sp. | reverse complement strand
TTTTAGTCTTTAGCGTTATTTTCTTTGTTTTGGGATTATTCATCAGACAAAAAGATTTACATGAGTCAAATTTTCAATACCTACTTTCCTGTCGGGATGCTGCTTTATATGCGGCAAAACGTTTTGGCTGGCAGGTTTTGGAGTGTTGCGATGGAGAAACACCTCTGCCGATTCAAAGAATTTCAGATATGATTTGGGAGAAAGCTTCCCCGTTTTTTAAGTAAAGTAAAAAAGGAAACACTGAATGGGACTTTTGTAATAAAAGACAGAATGACATAGAGAAAGGAACATTTGTTTGGATTTTCATAGAATTACTTTAGCAGATAAAGAATGGATGGAAGAACTGTTAGGCTATTCCGATTATAATAGCTGCGAATACAGTTTTACAGATTTATATAACTGGGGATATGTTCATCAAACAGAGGTTGCCCGTATGGGAGATTTCGGTATAATCCGCAGTGGATTTAAGGTTTTCTCCTATCTTTATCCATTTGGCCGTGGAGATGTGCGTCCGGTTATCGAGGCAATGATGGAGGATGCAAAGAAAAATAATGTGAAATTCACTTTGTCATTGATCTTGGAACCAATGAAAGCAGAACTGGAAATGTTGTTCCCGGGACGATTTGAATTTTATAAAGAGAGAGCCTATTTCGATTATATTTATACACAGAAAAGTTTGGAAGAATTGAAAGGCAAAAAACTGAGTGCCAAAAGAAACCACATCAATCGGTTTCATGAATTCTATCCGGACTGGAAGTTTGAAAAAATTACAGCGGATAACCTTGCAGAATGTTGGCAGATGAACGAAGAGTGGAGTGCACAAAATGAGCTTACATTGGGAAGTGGGCTGCAAAAGGAACATATTGCACTAAAAACGGCATTTGACCACTTTTTTGAGGAAGATTTGGTAGGCGGCTTAATCCGTGTTGATGGGAAAGTGATTGCTTATTCGATAGGGCATCCTCTAAACAGTGATACTTTTGTAGTTCATTTTGAAAAAGCATTCGCAGATATTCGAGGGGCATATCAGATGATTAACCAGCAATTTGCAAAGAACTGTTGTGCAGGTTACACTTATATCAACAGGGAAGATGATACCGGTCTGGAAGGTCTGCGCAAGGCAAAACTGTCCTATGTGCCGGAAATTCTTCTGGAAAAATATGATGCAGTATTGATATAAGAAAACCGATTATTGAGGGAAAGGAGTAATCCAATGGAACAAATCGGATTTGTATCTCAACAAGATCAGGCAGCAGTCGAGCAGATGAAGCAGATTTGGAGAGAATGTTTTCAGGCAGAAGAAGAGTATCTGGAAATTTATTTTTCCACTCGCTATCGTCCAAACGAAACATTGGTCTATCGGGAAAACGGTGTTGTATTGGGAATGTTAACATTGTTTCCGTGCATTTATCGGGCTTTTTGGAATGGAAAATTGCGGGAGTATAATGCACGCTACCTGTTTGCTGTCGCTACTCTGCCCTCAGCTCAAGGAAAACAAATCAGCACAAAACTTCTTGCCTATGCAGACAAGGTTTTACAGGAAGAGGGAGTTGACTTAGCCTTGTTGGCTCCGGCAACTTCCCAGCTATATCATTTTTACGAAAAGAGAGGATACCGAAAATGGTTTAAAGGCAGGGTTTTATCTTTTCGGAATAATCAAAAATTCAATGACAGCAAAGTTTTATTGAAACCTCTGTCAGCAGAAGAATATATACAATGTCGCAATCCGCTGCTTCCAAAAGATACAGTACTGTGGACAAACGAACACCTTCATTTTGCCGATACCGAAAGCAGATTGTATCATGGCGGTCTTTACAAGTTAGTGCAGGATGGTAAATGTCTGGGGCTGTGCAACCTGTACCGATATACCAAAGATGAAGTGATCATAAAGGAACTTTTGGTTGAGCCGGGGATAGAAGAAAACAGAGTAATCGAAGCTTTACGAGGAATATTTCACGATTCTGTTTTAACCGTGCGATTGCCGGCAACGGAACAATCAAAACAAGAGGATACTTCCTTTTTCGGAATGATTCGTTTTTATCGGGAAAAGGAAGAATATCCGCAGGATACCCAGCAGGCATACCTTTCTTTTGTGCTGGACTAGATTCATAAAAGGAGCTGACATATCAATGGTGACTGTATTTCTTGCCAATGGATTTGAGGAAATGGAAGCAATGGTACCGGTCGATTTATTGCGAAGAAGCAAGATTCAGGTTCAAACCGCAGCAGTGGGAACAAACCCGATGATGCACGGAGGAAAAGTGGTGACAGGCGCACACGGAATTTCTGTTTTGTGTGACGTGGTCGCAGAACAGGTAACCGCAGACGAAATGGAAATGCTGGTGCTTCCCGGAGGAGGAGAAGGAACTCAAAATCTTGAAAATTCTTCTATTGTAGCACAGTGGCTTTCTTATGCAGAAAAGCATGATATTTTTGTAGGTGCAATCTGTGCGGCACCCTCAATTTTGGGAAAAATGGGAATGCTTGACGGCAAAAAAGCGACTGCTTATCCGGGATTTGAACCGAAAAATGCAGTTTGTACAGGGGATTTTGTGGTAAGAGATGGAAAATATATTACTGCAAAAGGACCGGCGGCTTGCTTAGAGTTTGCATTTGAGCTTCTTTCCTGCTTAAAAGGAGAGCAGGCAGTTCAATCAGTGAAGGGTGAAATTCAATGCCAAAAATAGATTTAAGATTGTATAAAAATGAAATTCGCTCTCAGATGAGAAAAATACGTCGGGAGATGCCGCCGGAAGTTGCACAAAAAAAAGACAAGGCAATTTATGAGCGGCTGATTTCAATGGAGCAGTACCGCCGTGCAAAAACAGTTGTTGTCTATGTTTCCAAAGAGCTTGAGGTCGATACTCGCAGATTGATGGAAAAAGCGTGGGCAGACGGCAAAAAAGTGGCTGCTCCTCGCTGTGTAGAAAACACACGAAAGATGAATATGCATCTCATCAGAAATATGGAAGATTTAAAAGATGGTGCATATGGTATTTTAGAGCCGGAAGCATCGCTGCCGATTTTGGAAAATACAAAAGATGCAGTTTGTATTGTTCCTGCTTTTTGCAATGATTATCGCGGATACCGTGTGGGTTATGGCGGAGGATATTATGACCGTTACCTGTCCGGCTTTGACGGAGTAAAAATCGGTGTCAATTACAGTGATTGTGTGCGTCCAAGATTGATGGGTGGACGCTATGATGTACCAATTGATATTTTAGTAACGGATCGGTATATTCGCAGATGCTGTCCCATTAAACACAGTGCAAAAATCAGAAAACCGATGAATAGAGGGCGAAAGGAGAAACAATATGAGGAACGAAAGGGACAAGGAAGAACTGAACCATTACTTTAGCCGAAATCAGGATGAAAAGGGTCAGCAACCAAATGAAAAACTGTTTCAAGATGAACGTACACAGTGGTTTTTAAATGAAGATGAAGACAGTGATGATATGAAGGTTGCACCGGACTCTTTCAGCAAAAAAAATCAGTTTGGAGATTTCGAGCAACCACCTAAAAGGAAAAAACAAGCTTCCAAGTTTAGCCGCTTTGCAGAAAGTTTTATACTGATTTGCTTGTTTGTAGGCATTGCCATCTTTTTAGCATATTTTGCTTTGGGAAGTGCAAGCGATTTGTTGGGGCTGGGTCAGGAGGACAAGCAAATTGAAGTAACTTTGACAAAAGAACAGGCAGCGTCTGTCAAAAAAACGGCTGATGTCCTGAAAAAGAATGGGGTTATCTCTCAGAAGTTTGTTTTTGAATTATATGCAAAACTCAAAGACAAAGACGGAACCTTCCTGCCAAAAACTTTTGTCCTTAATAATAAATGGGGTTATGACCAGATTATGGACCATCTTGCCTATGACAAGGTGGATTCGGATATTGTCAGCATCACTTTCCGAGAAGGTATGACACAGCGTCAAATAGGGGAGCTTTTGGAGGAAAATCACGTTTGTACAGCTCAAAAGTTTTATGACGCTTTGGAAGAAGGTAAGTATGACAACTTTGATTTTGTCGGACTTGTTCCGGATGAGGAGCTGCGTTTCCGCAAGTTTGAAGGTTATATCTTCCCAGATACCTATGAATTTTATACCAATATGAATCCGCAAGAGGTTGTAAAGAAGTTCTTCAACAACTTTGATAATAAAGTTGACACCGATGTGATGCAGCAAATCCGCAATCTTTCCGGAGGTTTGGGGGAACTGGACAACCTGATGACCCTTGCTTCTATCATTCAAAAAGAAGCAACGGACCTGGAAAACATGAAGATGGTTTCATCTGTTTTTCATAACCGTTTAAATAATAGCTCTAACTTCCCATATCTACAGTCAGATGCAACAGGCAATTATATCCGTGATGATATTCGTCATTTTATGACTGAAGATAATCAAGCTATGTATGACGCATATGACACCTCCAAGGTGATTGGGTTGCCGGTTGCTCCAATCTGCAATCCCGGTATGGATGCAATTGAGGCAGCCATTCACCCGGCAAGTACGGATTACTATTTCTTTGTATCCGATGATGCAGGCAACTACTACTTTGCTGCTACCGATGCCGAGCATGAAGCAAACAAGAAAAAAGCAGCACAGGTTAATAAAGAACTGAAAAAAGAAAAAGCAGTGGAAGAAAGCGGAAAATAAAAAAAGTTTAGCCCCCTTTAAAAGGTGGGCTAAACTGCTTTAGAAAGTTAAATATATAACTAAAATAGATGGAGGAACAGAATGACAAAAGAAAATACAATATTGTCTACCCCTCATTATCCTGAGGTCTTGGCACCTGTAGGTGATTATGAAAGATTGACTTATGCGGTAAACTATGGTGCGGACGCAGTATATCTTGGAGGTACCGCCTTTGGTATGCGCGCATCTTCTGCAAAATTCGATTTTGACACCATGAAAAAGGCTGTTGAATATGCCCACGCAAAAGATGTAAAGGTGTATCTAACCTGTAACACCCTTCCGCTGAACAGTGAAGTAGAACAGCTGGCAGATTATCTGCGAAATGCTCAGACAGCGGGTGTTGATGCGGTCATTGTAGCGGATATCGGCGTGCTGATGGAAGCAAAAAGGGTTATCCCGGACATGGATATTCATATCTCCACTCAGACAGGCATTGTGAATTACCTGACGGCAAACGAATTATACAAAATGGGAGCAAGCCGTGTGGTTTTGGCAAGAGAGCTGCCCCTTGATGATATTAGACGAATCCGTGATAAAACACCGCCGGAGCTTGAAATTGAGGCTTTTGTGCATGGTGCAATGTGTATGTCTTTTTCCGGAAGATGCTTGCTGTCTAACTACATGGTGGGCAGAGATGCTAACCGTGGTGAATGTGCTCAGCCATGCCGTTGGGGCTATCATCTTGTGGAGGAAAAACGTCCGGGACAATATTTCCCAATCTACGAAGATGAAAAAGGAACCTATATTTTAAACGCAAAAGATATGTGCATGATTGAACACCTGGACAAGGTGATTGATGCAGGCGTTACCTCTTTGAAAATTGAGGGCAGAGCAAAATCCTTTTACTATGTTGCAGTAGTTACCAATGCTTATCGTCAGGCAGTGGATTTGTATAAAAAAGATCCGAAAAACTTCCGACTTCCGGCATGGATTGAGGAGGAAACTCGCAAGGTTAGCCATCGTCAATATTCCACAGGATTCTATTTTGGACGTCCTGAAGAAGGTCAATATTATGAAAACGGCGGATATGTTCGTCAGTGGGATGTAGTTGCCGTTGTGGATAAAACACAAGGGGATACCCTGTACTGCACTCAGCGAAATAAATTTTCTCTGGGAGAAGAAGTGGAAATCATCCGTCCGTTTGCAACTTTGGAGGACCGTCCGATTCAGTATAAAGTTACAAGCATTACAGATGAGTTGGGAAATATAAGAGAATCTGCAAACAATGCTATGATGAAATTTACAATGCCGGCAAATGGATTAAATCTGCCGGAAGGTTCCATTATCAGAAGGGCAGCAGAATAATTCCGAAGGTCTATTTTTGTTATGTTATAGGAGAAAAAGATTGTGTTAGAATTTAAATTTGATACTCAGCTTTTGATTGAGGGAAGTACTGCTTCCGAAGACGAAATCAACGATTACATCACAGAACATTTTGCAGGGGACTGTCTGATTGTGGTTGGAGATGAGGAACTGATGAAGCTGCATTTTCATACCAATGCACCATGGAAAGTGCTGGAATATTGCGCTTCTTTGGGAGATATTTATGATATTGTCGTCGAGAATATGCAGCGGCAGTCACAGGAACTGCGTGGTTAAAATATAAAATACAAAAGAGGCTTCGTTATTATAACGAAGCCTCTTTTGATAGAATATTATAGAAAAAAGAAAGGAATAATTTTTATTCGGTAGCACCAAGAGCAATTTCCTGACCGACATTTAAAATGTGGTCACCGATACGCTCAAAGTCAGTGAGCATCTCGGAATAAAGGACACAACCTTCATCGGAGCATTTTCCGCTCTGCATACGATTGATTTGATTTTTTCGGAAGCTTTCGGTCATGTCGTCAATTTGCTGTTCAATCTTTTCGACATCATAAACGCTGCCGCCGTTTTTCTCAAGCCCTTCAATCAATGTCAGTGCTTTTAAACAGGTTTCTTGCATCAAAGCAATTTCACCGATTACCTCTTTGGAAAAAGAAATTTGCTTTTCTTCTATCATTGTAGTGTATTCACATATATTTACAGCGTGGTCACCAATTCGTTCCAAATTTCCGCAGACTTTGAACAATGCGCTCATATACTGAGAATCTTTAGGATTGGTTTCTTTTACTAAAATTCTGGAAATATATTTGGAAATTTCTTTGTTAAGGTAGTCAATGTATTCTTCTCGTTCCCTAACATCGGATAACAAAGAGGTGCTTCCTCGGCTTACGGCATCAAAGCTCAAAGCTACATTTTCTTTTGTCATTTCTGTCATACGCAGAAGTTCGTTTTTGATTGCAGTAATTGCAATAGCGGAAAGACCGATTTTAGTTTCGCCTCGATTTTCGATTGGAATGATAGGGTGGATATATTCAAGGTGCATAAAGTCGTTCTTTTCTTCTGGCATATCAGGCAGAATTTTGGTTGCGATTTTTGCAAGGTAGGTGCCGAATGGCAACAGAATTAGTGTAGTTGTAATATTAAAAATGGTGTGCATATTAGCAATCTGCGCAGATACGTTTGCCGGAGAAAGAGTTTCTACAAAAGCGGCAAACGGTGTCAAAATACAGATGATTGTGAAGATAGATGTACCAATAATATTGAATAAGAGGTGAATAATGGTGGTACGTTTTGCACTTCTGCTTGTTCCGATGGATGCCAAAACCGCTGTGATACAGGTACCGATATTTTGACCGAACAGAACATATACAGCCTGAGAAAGACCGATAACACCGCTGCCGGCCAGAGCCTGGAGAATACCGACAGAAGCGGAAGAGGACTGGATAACCGCTGTAAAAACAGCACCGGCAAGAATACCCAAAACAGGATTGGAGAATTTAGTCATCATCGAGATAAAAGCTTCGGATTCGCGCAAAGGCATCATCGAAGCACTCATCATATCCATACCGATGAAGAGGATGCCTAAACCGGCAATAATTTTACCATAGTGATGAATTTTTTCTTTTTTGACAAAAACAATTAGGGCAACACCGATGAAAGCAAAAAGCGGAGCTAATGCACCGATATCAAGTGCAATCAACTGACCGGTAATTGTGGTACCGATATTTGCACCCATAATAATCCATACAGCCTGACTTAGTGTCATCATACCGGAGTTTACAAAGCCAACAACCATAACCGTAGTTGCGGAAGATGATTGAATGGCAGCGGTAATACCTGCACCGACCAATACACCTAAAAAGCGGTTAGCAGTCAGTTTTTCCAGAATTTTTTTCATACGGTTTCCGGCAGCAGCCTCCAAACCGTTGCTCATCATCTGCATACCGTATAAAAACAGTCCCAGACCTCCGAGTAAGCTTATTACATCTGTAATCTTCACAATACTTCCTCCATAGTTTCATAAAATTATCCTTTAATTATTTTATACACAAGATTCCAAAAAATTGCAGTATCTTATAC
>JAHHTY010000074.1 GCA_020024325.1 Negativibacillus sp. | reverse complement strand
TAATTCTATTAAATACTTTTAAAAATTTAACAAGATAGCCTAAATAATATTCTAAGAATACTTTTGCAACCGAAATCTCATTTACTTAATTATGAAATTTGATATACTATTTCCCCGTCAATCATGGTTAAATGAACTTTTGCATTAGTATCCAATCCAAGTTTACCTTTAACCATGATAATATCTGCATCCTTTCCGACTTCCAAACTCCCTAAGCGGTCTTGTAGTCCCAGCTGGGTTGCAGGATTGATAGTAACCATACGGATAACCCTTTCTTGTGCAAGTCCCTCTCTAACCGCTTCTCCCATATGGTGATATAATGATTCTTCACTTAAAATTGGAGAGTCTGTAATAATTGCAACATTGACACCACGGTCATCCAACATCTTCACTGCTTCTACATCCACTTTACGGCGTTCTCCCGGTGCTCGGTAGGTTGCAATTGGTCCATAGCAGATGTCGCATCCGCTTTCCACAATCTCATCCAAATAATCTGTTGCCCCCCATGCATGTTCCAAAGAAAAACGCACACCGTATGCTTTTGCAACTTCAATAGCTGTCAGCATATCATACTGAGTACAGTGAATTTTACAAGGGATCTCTCTTTTCAACGCAGGAATAATTGCTTCCATATTCGCATCGTAGTCTGGATTTTCTCCCCTATTCTTTTTGTCCAGATATTCTTTTGCCTTTTCAAAAGTATTCCACAGCACATAAGCTACACCCATACGGGTCATTGGCAAACGCTTTAACTCTCCAAAAGTATTTTTCGGGTTACCGCCCAATGCAATTTTTACTGCGGCAGGGGATTTTACTGTCATATCAAAGATATTATCTCCATAGGTTTTGGCTACAAAAGGCTGCCCGCAAAAAACATCACCACTGCCGGGTGTAAATAACATAGAAGTGATACCATGTTTATATGCAACCTGTAGTTCCTTTGCTTTTGGATTCATGCTGTATCGTGCATCCATTGCAGCAGAAACAGGGTCAGTCATCTCATTTGCATCATCAACACCTTTGTCGTGATTAAAATCAAATAAACCAATGTGAGTGTGTGCATCAATCAATCCCGGCATAACATAATAGCCGGCAGCATCAATTACTTGTGCATCTTTTTCCTCGATAGATTGGGCTACCTGTTTAATCTTTCCATCCTCAACCAGAATGTCACCTGTGAATATATCATTTTTTTCTGTCATTGTACACAGGATTCCACCTTTAAATAATATTTTTTTCATTAAAACAAAACCTCCCCGTTTACCATACTATGTACGACTTTCGCAGCATAGGTTGTAACTGGATTACCTGTGAAAACAGAAATATCCGCTTCTTTACCTTCTTCCAACGTTCCAACCAGGTGATCAATTCCAAGCATTTCCGCTGGATATAAACACATCATCTTTACAACTTCTTCTTCGGGTATCCCTGCACGATACACTTCAATGGCTGTCCAGATAAAGACCTCTCTTCCTTCGGAATATCCCCCATTTGTATTTGTAAAAGCAATACGGTTTCCGTTTTCTATTAATTCTTTGATTTTAGAAAGGTCAACATCGTTTTTTGAAATCTGAGAAAGAGAACTTAAATTTCCTAAAACAATACCCACTCTCTTTTCCTTAATTTGCCTTAAAGAATCTGCAAAGCAGTAACCATCTACAAGATTCAACTGAACCTTCTCATCCTTCATGATATGTAATAAACCATCAATTTCATTTTTGCTTCCTGCCGAGCAAAAGACTTGCATTTTTTGATTGTCAAAAACATCAATAACGGCTCTTTGCTTAGCGGTGCGTTTGTCCTCTTTTTCTGCCCGTGCAGCACGCAAAGTTTCTTCAAAGAGATGGAAAATTCCCATCTTTGTCATTGGCAGTTGGCTGCCGGAACCAAAACTTTCCTTTATATTATTGGTCACACTGCAACGAAGCCCTGCGTGTTCTTTTATAATACGTTCGCTCATCTTCTGCGGAGCTGTTTTACAAACAGCAATCTGACCACCCATTAAGGTATTGGCTGTGGGGGAAAGTCCAATGGTAGTGATACCACTCTTATAAAATTCCTGTGCATTCACTTCATCGGGATCAATACTGTATTTTAAATTCATTTCGGGCATTACTGGGTTTGTTCTTTCGTCATTGTCGGGGTAACGACTTGGAATTCCCATTGCACCAATGCTGGATACCGGATCAATAAATCCCGGAAACACTTCACATTCAGAAGCATTAATTATCTGTGCCTCTTCACAAGATAGATTTTTTCCGATTTTTTTAATCAGTTTCCCTTCTGTTAAAATATCACTGTTCTTTAATACAGTACCGTCACCGATATGCACGGTTGCATTTTTGATAATATACATCACGTTTTCCCTCTTATCAATCATATTTTTATTCTAAATCAGGCACCCTAAAAACTTCCGTTTTAAGGTGCCTGAAAATTATTGCTTATTTTTCAATAGATACTTTAGACCAGTCAATGCTGCCATTTGTAGAGATTGGATAATTCTTTACATATTTAGCAACAAAGGACGGACTGCTGCTCAAATATTCCGGTACTATAATCGCATGCTTAATCAGTAATTCTTCTGCCTGAAGATAAATTTCTGCTTTTTCCTTTTCATCAACTACACTCTTTGCTTGTTCACAAAGTTCTTTGTATTTTTTAGAGGTTTCGTCAGTCCATCCAATTTTATCTGCATTAAAGTAACCTGTTTCTGGGTCAAACAGAGTCAGTATAGCACTTGGTTCATTGTAGTATGGACCCCAACCACCGCAAGCAATATCATAATCACCGGCATCGATTCTATCCCACATGATGTTCCATTCCATCATATCAATTTCTACATTGATACCCAAAGTAGTTTCCCAAGACTGTTTAAACCATTCCGCCATCTTTTTGGAAAATTCTGATGTACCACGGCTTGCATAGCGAAGTGTAACTTTAGATGGATCTGTATCTTTACCAAGTTCTTTTAGACCTTCTTGGAAAAGTGCTTTTGGATCTTTATTTTCTTCTTTAAGTTCTTTAATAAAATAGTTTTTGTCACCAACCAGTGTATGGTATGCTTCATCACCAATATTCATAGTATCCGGCATTACAGAATAAATTGGGGTAGCATTTCCGTTACACAAATCATCTACTAATTGTTGACGATCGAAAGAAATGGCAAGAGCCTGACGAATTTTTGTATTAGAAAGATATTCATTTTTTAAATTGAACATCAAAAACTCCGGACCACTATTCGGTACAACTACACCGTTGGAAATACCGGATTCTTCAATCAACTTAATCCAGTTCGGATCGCTTGTACCACAGCTATCAATTTCACCATTGATGAATGCCTGAACTGAAGTTGCATTTTCCTGAATGATTCTTACTTTGATTTTGTCTAAGTTTACGTTTTCTACATTCCAGTAGTGTGGATTCTGTGTCAGAACCATCTCTGTGTTCTGATTCCAACTTTCTACTTGGAAAGGACCGCTACAAATGATTTTATCAACAGAGGAACCATAGGATTCTCCCCACTCTTCATATTTATCCTGTCTAACCGGGTAAATACTGCCAGCCAGTTCCAAAAAGTATGCAGCCGGATGTACCAGTTTAATTTCCAGAGTGTGCTCATCAATAGCTTTTACTGCAATGTCATCAGGTGTTTTACCTTTGCTGTATAGTGCTTCACCAAAATTTTCAATAACGCCATCAAACAGCCATCCACTGGTAGACGCAACTGCCGGGTCTGCCATCAGTTTCAGTGTATATTCAAAATCTTTTGCAGTCAGTGCTACACCATCGTTCCATTTTGCGTTTTCGCGAATGTGGAAAGTATATGTCAAACCATCCTCGCTGACATCCCATTTTTCGGCTGCTGCAGGAACAGTTTCGGTTGTATTTCCTTCTGCTGCATTTACTCTGACCAGTGCATCACATACCATATTGTGAGCTCTGTTATCAGGAGCTGTTGTATTCTGAATTGGATTCAGACCTACAACAACATCAGCGGTAGCCATATTAAATACCTGTTCGGTTTCACCTTTTCCGGATGTACCTCCTTCTTTTTTGTCCTCCTGGTTGCCTCCCTCACCGCCGCAGCCTGAGAGTGAACCCAACGCCATCACTGCTGCCAGCATCAAAGCAGCCAATTTAGATTTTCTTTTCATGACTATACCTCCTTGTTTCTATTGTTAGCTGTGTTCATCTACACGCTAAAATTACTGATTTAACTCCTCTGTACGGTGACAAGCCACATAGTGACCCGGTAATACTTCTTTGAGCTCTGGTGTAATTTGTTTGCACTCTTCTGTTGCATATTTGCATCTTGTTGCAAAACGGCATCCCGGTTTTGGATTAATCGGACTTGGAATTTCCCCTTGAATCGGAATTCGTTTTTTACTTTTTTCTGCTTGCGGATCCGGAATTGGAATTGCCGACATCAGTGCCTTTGTATATGGATGAAGTGGTTCAGCGTATAACTCATCACTTGATGCAAACTCTACCATATTTCCGAGATACATAACACCAACACGGTCGGAGATATGTTTTACCATAGAAAGATCATGTGCAATGAAGAGATAAGTGAGTCCTAAGTCTTTCTGCAATTTAATCAGCAGATTTACTACCTGTGCCTGAATCGAAACATCCAGCGCGGAGATTGGCTCATCACAAACGATAAATTCCGGTTCAATTGCCAAAGCTCTTGCAATACCGATACGCTGTCTTTGACCACCCGAAAATTCATGCGGAAAACGCATTGCGTGTTCTTTATTCAGACCAACTAGTTCCAACAGATGATGGATTCTCTTGCGGCGTTCTTCCCCTTTATACAATCCGTGGATGTCAATACCTTCACCGATAATATCTTCAACAGTCATTCTGGGATTCAGAGAAGAATATGGATCCTGGAAAATAATCTGGGCACGTTTTGTAAATTCCTTTTTTTCTTTTCTGTTCAAGCTGTGGATATCAACACCATCGAAAATAACCTGACCACCGGTTGCTTCGTAAAGACCCATAACCGTTTTACCGCAGGTTGTTTTTCCGCATCCGGACTCACCTACAAGACCCAGTGTTTCACCTTTATAAATTTTAAAGTTAACGCCGTCAACAGCTTTCAAAACTGCTTTTTTACCGACATTAAAATATTTTTTTAAGTCCTTTACTTCAATTAGTACTTCTTTTTCTGCCACAGTTTCCTACCCCCTTCTGATCATGCCTTCAGGCAACCCGCTTACATCCGCTTTTGGATGATGCAGCCAGCATGAACACTGCTGGGAATCGCTGAATGTTGTAACATCCGGGTATCTTTGGCGGCAAATTTTCATTCCATATTCACAGCGTGGTGCAAAAGAGCAGCCTGCCGGAGGATTGATAAGATCCGGTGGTGTACCTTTGAGCGAATACAAGGTTTCTTTATTGTTGGTATGTATCTTCGGAACAGAGTTTAACAATGCTCTTGTATATGGATGTGCTGAATGGTAGAAGATTTCGTCAACAGTTCCACGCTCAATAATTTTTCCTGCATACATAACCTGAATGCGGTCAGCTACACTTGCAACAACACCAAGATCATGTGTAACCAGGATAACAGCCATATTAAGTTCTTTTTGTAATTCACCGATTAGATCCATAATCTGTGCTTGAATAGTAACGTCCAGTGCAGTGGTAGGTTCATCTGCAATCAGGACCTCCGGCTTACAAGCCAAAGCGACTGCAATCATCGCCCTTTGACGCATACCGCCCGAGAACTCGAAAGGATACTGCTTCATTCTTTGTTCGGCATTTGGAATTTTTACCAGCTCCAGCATCTGCAGTGCCTGTTTTTTTGCTTCTTCTTTTGTTACATTTTGATGAATCAGAATACTTTCCATAATCTGATCTCCGATTTTCATGGTTGGGTTCAACGAAGTCATTGGATCTTGGAAAATCATTGATATTTTGCTTCCACGAATTTCGGTCATTTGTTTTTCGCTGTATTCCAAAAGATTTTCTCCATGAAACAAAATTGCAGAACCATCATCTCTTTTTATCTGTGACTGAGGTGTCGGCAACAATCCCATAATTGCTTTAGATGTTACTGTTTTTCCGCATCCAGACTCTCCGACAATTGCCAGTGTTTCACCTTTGTTTAAATAAAAATCCACTCCACGAACTGCGTGAGAAATACCTGCATAGGTGTGGAAAGAAACGTTTAAATCTTTTACCTCTAATATTTTTTCACCCATCATGCGTTCCTCCTACTGTCTCAGTTTCGGATCAAGGGCATCAGAAAGTCCATCACCGATTAAATGGAATGATAAAATTGTAATGATGATCAACAGACATGGGAAGAACAACTGATATGGATAGAACATCAGCTGCTGCTGACCCGCACTTGCAAGTGCACCCCAGCTTGTTTCCGGTGGTCTGACACCAAGACCGATATAGCTTAAGAATGCTTCACTGAAGATGAATCCAGGTACCGACATGGTAATATCAACCATGATGATTCCCAAGGTATTAGGAAGAAGATGTTTGATAATGATTCTTCCTGTATCTGCGCCTAACGCTTTTGCCGCCTGTACATAATCCTGCTCTTTAATCTGCAAGATCTGACCTCGAACCATACGAGCTGTTCCAACCCAAGCAGTCAAAGACATTGCGAATACCAGAGAGAACAAGCTTCTTCCCATAACCATTGAAAGGATAACAACAATGATTAAATATGGAAGATTGCCTATGAACTCACAGCATCTCATAATAAGATCATCAACAATACCGCCCTTTAATCCTGCCAGCGCACCCACCAAAGCACCGATCACAAACATAACCAAGGTACAGCACAAGCCAATATAAATAGAGATTCGACCTCCCACACATACACGGGTAAACAAATCACGTCCCATATCATCAGTACCAAACCAATACTCACTATTTGGCAGTGTGTTTTTAATAGAGGCATTAATAAATTGATAGTCTTTTCCTGAAATTATCGGACCGACAAAAAGAAGGATTACTACCAAAATCAATAATATAAGACCTAACGTTGCCATTTTGTTGGAGTGGAATCTTCTCCAAACATCCGCCCAATATGTAAGAGATTTTTTTCCAATATCTTCTCCTGACAGTCCTTTTGTTCCAACTCTTTGGAATAAATCATCTGTCAGTGGAATATTTTCTTCTATTATTTTCTTCTGATTTTCCACCATATTATAACACCTCGCCTATTTTTTCCCTTTTGCAACTCGAATTCTCGGATCTACCAGACCATACAAGATATCAACAACAATCAATGCACCTACATACAAAAGTGCATAGAAGATTGTCAGACCTATCACCATAGTATAGTCACTGTCAGAAACCGATTTCATATAGTAGAAACCAAGTCCGGGAATAGAAAACATTTTCTCGATAACAAAAGAACCTGCAAAAATTCCTGCTACTGCCGGGCCGATCATTGTAACAATCGGAACCATAGAGTTCCTAAAAATATGTTTTTTTACTACTCGACCTTTCGTACATCCTTTTGCCTTTGCCGTTATAACATAGTCTTCACTTATAACTGAAAGTGTGCTGTTTCTCATATATTTGGTATAAGAAGCGATACCGCCAATTGCATATGCAGAAACCGGGAGAATGTAGTGTTTCAGTTCACCCCATCCAAATACAGGAACCAGCTTCCATTTAAAAGCTAGGAAGTATTGCAGTACAGCTGCAAAAACAAAGCTTGGAACACATATTGCCAGTACAACCAATATACGTATTATGTGGTCTACCGGTTTCCCTCGGTTCAGTGCGGCTACCATACCTAAGCAAATGCCGATTGTTACCTGAAATATCAGAGCAATCAAGCCAATTTTTGCAGAAATCATGGTGTTTTCCCGGATAACATCATTTGCTGTTTTTCCAGTATAAATAATCGATTCTCCGAAATCACCTGTTGTAATCAAGCGTTTCATATAAATCAGATAACGCTGAAATACCGGTTTGTCCAATCCATATTTAGCACTGATAATTTCCTGTGCCTGTTCCGGCATCTGTCCTACCTTTGCAGCAATCGGATCTCCCGGAGCCCCCGAAACCAGAAAAAACGTTGCCGTTGCAATAAAAAACAATGTAATTACTGCATATAAAATCCTCTTGGCAATAAATTTTAGCATACTCTTTTTCCTCCCCGCTTGTTATTCTAAAATAATTTTAAATTTCCATTATCTTCACTATCGGATATTATAAAATATAAAAATCTCACCCTCTCATTCAGTTTTCAACTTATCTGATTTTTCATTTTTGCGTCTATTTTTTTCATATACAAGAAAAACTAACTATATTCCATATCTTAGCAC
>JAHHTY010000073.1 GCA_020024325.1 Negativibacillus sp. | reverse complement strand
AGTTTTGCTTGTTCCCAGAAATATCGTGTCACACGAAACTCCTCCTTTTATTTTAGATTACAGGAATATTCACAGTTTTTTATCAATCGATTGCGAGGACATACCTTATTCTTTTACAGATTCCCTAATAAGTAATTTAGGTAATGATCTCACAATTATCTTTATTATAGCAGTCCTTTTTCAAATAAAACATATCGCATTGAATATATAAAAACTTTCATGAAACGATAGGTTTATTTACCCTTAAATTGCTCATGAAAAAGAAATTTATTTTAATATAGTTTAAATTAAATTCTAAATATGGTAAGATAATAATAAGTCGAGTTGAAAAGGAGACCGTTTCAATGAAGAAATATTTTATTGGCGAGTTAATTAAAAAACGCAGATTAGAACTAAAATTAACGCAGGAGCAACTTTGTAAAGGAATCTGCGAACCGATTACAATCTCTCGTTTGGAAAACGGCCGGCAAACTCCGTCCATGAACAAACTTCGTGTTCTTCTTCAAAGACTCGATTTGCCAGAGGACAAATACTACGCCCTCTTAAGTAAAAATGAAATGCAGATTTCCGATCTTCAGACAGAAATTACTTCCTGCAATGTGCTAAAGGATTCTCAAAGAGGTCTGCCAAAAATCGAAGAACTGGAAAAGATTGCTGACCCTGATGATCCTTTAATTCATCAATTTATTTTGCGTTCCAAAGTTTCTCTTGGAAAAAAAGAAAATGGAGAGATTATCCCTTACACTTATGATGAAAAATTAGATATACTCTTTCAAGCCATCCGACTGACTGCACCGAACTTTGATATCGATGCAATTTATGAAGGTCTTTACAGTATTGATGAAGTCAAAGTCATCAACCAGATTGCCACCGTTTATTCTGACTTAAAACAACACAAAAAAGCAATTGATATCTATTATCAATTGCTTAAATACATAAAAAAACATTTTCAAAATATCCTTCAGTCCGGCGGTCTGCTCCCTCTGGTCGCTTTCAACTACGCAAGAGAGCTGGACCTGGTCGGACGTTATGCGGAAGCTGTAGAGATTGCTGAACTTGGTTGGCAAGCATGTACACAGTATGGACAGTATTATTATTTACCATCTATTATTGCGATTATTGCAGAATGCTATCACTTTTTAAATCAGGATGAAAAAAGCAAAAGATATTATAAACAGGCTTTTTACCTTTTTGAAGCAATCAATAACAAGCGTGGCACTGAGATCATCAAATCTGAAATTCAAGAATATTTTAATTCGGATTTTTCCATCTAAAAATCATCTTCCCCACTATCTACTGCATATAGAACTGGATCGTCTGGATACTCTGTAGCTGAGCACCGATTCGATGGTGCTGACACCATAATACATGTACACAGCATGACAGACAATAAAACAGACAATAATTTTTTCATAATAATACCCTTTCTTCTTTTGTTTGACCTTATAAAGTATAACGCATAAGCTCTCATTTGAACATATCGTTTCATGCTAGTTTTTCTGGATACAAAACGATATGTTCGCTTTATACGAAAACGACCGAGAGGACTTGAACAAACGTTCAAGTCCTCTCGGTCATTAAATAGGATTTTTCTCAGTCTTATTATCACCGAGAAGATAGGGTATGAAAAAAGGATTAGTCTTTATGACAATTTGCACAGCTGCACTGCCACAGACGGTCTGCGGTTGGTGTCCAATTTTGTGCATAGCTGATACATTTTCCGCACAGATGTTCTGCACTTTCCGGAGATTCCAAGTCGGTGGAATGTGCCCCTGTCTGTGCCACCATCTGCATGAGCTTTTCCGGATTTTCCAGCATTGGGCAAGGACGCAGATGGTTTTTATTAAACGGCTGACCATCGTGATATGCCATAAACAGTGGTGAAGTCAGTGCCTCCAGCAAGGTTTTCTCACGGATATTGGAATCGGAATAGTGAATAAATACGCAAGGCTCAATATCACCGTTTGGATTGATATGAAGATAGTTTCTGCCTCCGGCGATACATCCGCCAACATACTCGCCATCGTTCTGGAAATCAATTGTAAACAGCGGTTTTGTATTGCGGTATTCTCTGATTTTATGATACATTTGCTCGCGCTGCTGTGGTGATGGAAGCAAATCGGCAACTGCTCCGTTTCCGACCGGCATATAGTGGAAGAACCAGGCAAACTTTGCGCCCCAATCTACCAACTGGTCGATAAATTCCTCTGAGCTGATTGAATCAAGGTTCTGGCTGGTGTAGCAGCAGGAAACACCAAACGGAAGTTTTTTACGTTTCAGAATTTCCATTGCACGCACTACTTTTTGATAAGTTCCTTTGCCTCGTCTGCCGTCGGTAGTTTCTTCCGAACCTTCCACACTGATTGCAGGGATAAAGTTTTTGACACGCAGCATTTCATCAGCAAAGTCTTCGTCAATCATGGTTGCATTGGTGAAAGCCAAAAATTCACAATCGCTGTGTTTATTACACAAGGCAATCAGGTCTTTTTTTCTCATCATCGGTTCGCCACCGGTGTAGATGTACATGTATACACCCAGCTCTTTACCTTGCATGATAATAGAATCAATTTCATCAAAAGAAAGATTCAAGCGGTTGCCATACTCTGCTGCCCAACATCCGGTGCAATGGAGGTTGCATGCAGAGGTTGGGTCCAAAAGAATTGCCCACGGAACATTGCAGTGATATTTCTCTATAACTTTTTCTCTCTTTGCAACCCACTCAAAGTTTGCATTTAAAATAAAGTTCAGAAAGAACTGTTTAATAATTTCCGGGTCTGTATCTTGCCATACATTATGTATCAGTTTCATCCAGTTACTATCCGGGTTTTGCATAATGCCCCGAATCACTTTTCTCTGCTCGGCATATGTTTCTGCCGGCATTGTATTATCTACCCACTCCATCAATTTTGGGAGATTTTTATCCGGGTCTTTTTCCAGATAATCTAAGGCTTTTTTAATCCCTAAGCTCATCATCTTTTCAGACAGTTTCATATTATTCCACTCCCTCTTGATTTTGAGATCTCATATTAACTTTTATTATAGTTCCATAATTTGGATGCAACAATAGACAAAAGCACCGCAGTGTCCTATCTTTAGACACAACGGTGCTTTTGTCTATTATATATTTTTCTGTGAAAACTTTTCAAGCATTTGCCGAATACTTCCATCCAGACAGCAAAACAATTTATCCAATAATCGCAGCTTTTCTTGTGGCATATCATGCTCTACCCACTGCATAAAAAGTCCCACCAACATAGAGAGATAAACATCGGTCACAAATTCTCTATCCTCATCTTGAATCGAGATATCCTGCGTCAGCTCTTTTACAATATCTGCCAGCATTGGGTGCATCCAAGATTTAAAATAGTCTTCCAATTTTACACGATTAACAGAATAGTAAACATTTAAAACAAGTTTTTTGTTTTGCTGCATATAATCCAGTATTCTCCGGCAGCCTTCATGCCAATTGGTATAATATCTTTTATCCCCTATCACTTTATCAAGATCGTTGTAAAAAATCCATTCTACCAAATCATAGACATCCTGAAAATGGTAATAAAAGGTTTGGCGATTGACTCCGCAGTCCTCTACAATATCTTTAATGGTAATTTTACTCAATGCTTTTTTCTCAAGCAGATGTTTTAAAGAGTTTGCCATTGCCTGTTTTGTAAT
The DNA here is from genome assembly GCA_020024325.1 of Negativibacillus sp. Taxonomy (GTDB): domain Bacteria; phylum Bacillota; class Clostridia; order Oscillospirales; family Ruminococcaceae; genus Negativibacillus. The sequence continues at coordinate 4,798 of JAHHTY010000073.1, read as the reverse complement.
TTGTGACATAGTCATTCTCCTTTACTGCGCTAAGGATGAATATCTTTTTCTCATAATAACATATTTTCATGGTATATACAAATATTCTTTCTCTGGGAGATTTACCCTTTCTTTTTTCTGACAATCAATGTATTTTGTCAAAAAAATAAACATCCTGCTTTTTTTGTCTATAGAAAGAAAATCCCATACAGATTATAATACAGGCATCAAAAAAATGTTGTTCACTTTTGAATGGAGGTTTCTATATGTATTACAGCAGTGGCAATTACGAGTCCTTTGCACGTCCAGTTAAACCGGAAGGTGTAGACCAAAAATCCGCTTATATTATCGGTTCCGGTCTTGCTGCATTGGCTAGTGCCTGCTTTCTTGTTCGTGACGGACAGATGCAGGGAGAACACATTCATATTTTAGAAAAAGACCCTATTCCCGGGGGCGCTTGCGACGGTTATCTTTATAACAATGTCGGATATGTAATGCGTGGCGGCCGTGAAATGGATAACCACTTTGAATGTATGTGGGATTTGTTCCGCTCTATCCCTTCGATTGAAACCCCGGACGTATCGGTTTTGGACGAATATTACTGGCTGAACAAACGTGACCCTAACTATTCCTTAATGCGTGCTACTGTAAATCGGGGTCAGGATGCCCACACCGACAAAAAATTTAATATTTCTGACAAGGGTGCTATGGAGATTATGAAACTCTTCTTCACCCCTGATGAAGAACTTTACAACAAACGTATCACCGAATTTTTTGACGACGAAGTGCTGAATTCCAACTTCTGGCTGTACTGGAGAACCATGTTTGCATTTGAAAACTGGCATTCTGCTCTCGAGATGAAGCTGTATATCAAACGCTTTATCCATCACATCGGCGGACTTCCTGATTTCACTGCACTGCGTTTTACAAAATATAACCAGTACGAATCGATGATTCTGCCTATGGTTCGTTACCTGGAAAGCCACAATGTTCAGTTCCACTATGGTGTTAAGGTTGTCAATGTAGAGTTTGATATTCAAAAAGAAAAGAAGCTTGCAAAAAAAATGATTGTTATCCGCGACGGCAAAGAAGAAAGCATTTGCTTAACCGAAAATGATCTTGTCTTTATCACCAACGGCGGTTGTGTAGAAAATTCGTCCCTTGGCAGTCAGAACACCCCTGCCAGCTTCAATTATGAAATCAAGGAAGGCGGAGGCTGGGATATGTGGCGCAAAATTGCTGCTCAGGACCCATCTTTCGGACACCCTGATAAATTCTGCAGCAACCCTGAACAAACAAACTGGATGAGCGCTACCGTTACCACATTGGATGACAAAATTCCGCCTTATGTACAAAAAATCTGTCAGCGTGACCCATTCTCCGGAAAGGTCGTTACAGGAGGCATTGTCACCGCAAAAGATTCTAATTGGCTTCTCAGCTGGACATTTAACCGTCAGCCACAGTTCCGCTCACAGCCAAAGGGGCAGTTGGTCGGCTGGATTTACGGATTGTTCAGCGACAAACCCGGCAACTATGTTAAAAAGGCAATGCGTGAATGTACCGGAAAAGAAATCTGCATGGAATGGTTATATCATATGGGTGTTCCGGAAGAGCAAATTCCGGAGCTTGCAGAGCACAGTGCAAATACGGTTCCTTGCATGATGCCTTATATCACCGCTTTCTTTATGCCTCGTGAAGCAGGTGACCGCCCGAAAATTGTTCCTGATGGTGCTGTCAACTTTGCCTTTATCGGTCAGTTTGCGGAAACTGTCCGTGATACCATCTTTACCTCAGAATATTCCATCCGCACCGGTATGGAAGCAGTTTACACACTGCTGAATGTTGACCGTGGCGTTCCCGAAGTTTGGGGAAGCACCTATGATATTCGTGATTTACTGCACGCAACCGTTGCTTTGCGTGACGGTAAAAAAATTACCGATATGGAACTTGGACTGATGGAAAGAATCGCACTAAAAGAAGTTCTCAAAAGGATTGACGGAACCGATATTATGAAACTTTTAAAACAATACGACGTAATCTAATCCTTGATAATTCATGTATCCCTAAAAAGGCTTCCTATCCTGCGGGATAGGAAGCCTTTTTAATATATCTATGGTGTAATGCTCTGCTGACAAAAATAAAGGAAGTAGGACAAGGCTAACAGGTCGGCACAGCCTCCGGGACTGATATTTTTCTGTATCATTTCTCGGTCAAATTCCCGAATACCTTCCATTTTTGTTCCGGTATCCAACAGCTCTTTTGCTCGCCTTTGAACCCATAAAAGAGTATCCATATCAGAACGGGCAATAATGTTGCTGTCCTGCACCTGCTGCATGAGAGCAAGCAAAGTAACTACTCCCGCATCATTTAGAGAATGTCCTTTCTCTATTTGATGTTTAAGACAAGGCAAACCAACTTTAAAAACAGAAGGAAATCCTTCTGAGGCTTCTCCCCGTATTCCCGTAATTCCATATTGAAGGTAAAGTTTTTCTCCATAAGAGGACTTTGCCTTATTTTTTATATGAGCAAAATCTTCGGTCAAACTACTGCATAACTCTCGACAGACCCTTGAAATTTGTTCTGTGAAAGCTTCGCGGTCCATGCGTTTACAACTATGGATAGACAATCCAAGATTATCTCTGCCTTCCAAAACGCCAACCGCTGCACAGATAATTCCCATTGAGAAGATAGCTCCTTTGTGGGTGTTGACTCCGCCTGTTGCCGTCTTCATCTTATCCTCGGCTTCTTTTCCAAGACAACGCAGCTGTGCAAAAAGTTGTGGCAAATCTTCCGACATCTCAATTCCTTTTCTCGTACAGTTCCAAAAATATGGGAACAAAGTACAGGCACTGTCAATAAAGGTAAAGCAGTCCATATCTTTGTGGGAACCGTTATTTTCCCGATCCACAAGTCCCGGTTTTGGTGCGGCAGCAACCTCATACAATAAAGCTCGACAGGCATTTTGAGCAACTGTCGCAGCAAAATCCTGTTCAAAATAATTCCAGATAATTTCTACTGTCTTTTCCATCAGTTCATTGATACTGTGCTTTTGACTTCTCGCACAAGCTGCTGCCTGCTCCTCACAAACAAGGCATTTTCTGGGTGAAAATCCAAGCTCTTGTCTTGAAATTTTTACTTTATCGGTTGACATTACATCAATATCGAACAGCCTGCCCATTGCAAAGCTCTCCTCAATTTCTGTCATCAATCTTTTTACTGTGACAATATCTTCATCAGTCACAAGGTACAGCTCATCCCCGGTTATTTTACTGTATTCTTCCTGCAAAATCACCCTTGCCCCTTGATAAGATAGCTGACGCAGAATTCTTCTTTTTCCTTCCCTGAAGGCTTTGGAAAACAGCGGAGCACTTTTCACTGCGCCTACAATATTTAAGGTAAAGCTAATAAGCGTTCCTTGTCCTGCCGATTTCATCAATCGTTGTTGGTTTTGCACTCGTTGTTCTCTGCAAAGTAAAATATCCGAGAGTGAGATTTGTGACGTATGAAAAATTTCATCTAAAATTTGTTTCTTCATTTTTTGCCCTTACTGTTTTTCCGCTAATTTTTCGGCAATCGCTCTGCCTTCATCTGACAAAAGATATTCCATTGTCGTTGGAGGGACGATATTTTTTATAGTTTCATAATCTCCCTCTATCATACAAGCCCTTACTTTAGAAGCGCTGATTGCAAGGTTGTCCTGCTGCTTGCGAGGAATTTCTACCACTTCAATACCATATTCGGACAGGATATTTTTCATCACACGATTATAAGCATTGGTCACCGGACAGAATGGTTCTGTTCCAACAAAGCGTTTTGTAATTCCTAATTCTTTTGCAAAATATTCTGCAAAAATCCTTAAATCCAATTCACAGTTAATTTGTTCTGCCTTTTGTTGTTCTTTGAGGAAATAGGTGGGAAAAACAGCAGAAGAGATCAGATAGTCTGAGGTTTTGTGAAGAATAATTTTTCCTAAATCCTTGTTGATTGGCTCAATACCCTTCTTTACAAGTTGATAGCGAACCTCTGCCGGAAATGCACTTCTATCCTCGGACAAAATAAACAGATGGAGCACATCACATTGTGCGGCTGCCGTTTCAATCAAATAGCGATGACCATTTGTAAACGGATTGCAGTTTGCAATAATGGCTCCGACAGTTTGCGGAGTTGGGATTGGTCGTTCCAATGCCTTAACATATTTTGAGATGCCATCACGGACATTTTCCATGAACAGAACATTCTCTGTTTTGATAATAGGATAAAATCCCAAATCTGAAAACATTGCGATATTTTTAGGTTTTGTAAAAACAAACAGATGGCTGTGTCCCTGTTCCATTGCATGGTTCATCAACAGGGTAACAATTCGGGATGAAAGTCCCATTCCCTGAAATCGGTCATCAACCGCTACACATTTCAGCACATTGCTTTGCAGTGAGCCTGTCGCTGCAATATCTCCATCCTGTGTTACAAGGTTAACCGTATACTCTACCCCTTCATCATAGCGTAGCTCCATTGACTGCAAAAATTCCCGTACTTTCTTTTGCTTTCTTCCGGTAAACGGTGTGCCGTTTTCCTCATAAAACTGGCTGTATTCCATCGTATTCACCTTCCTTGACTTATTTTCTATTATCATACCCTATTGCCCATCGAAAAACAAGTACAGCAATATTTCCGCTTTACCCATTACCCGAAAACTTTTTATAAAACAAAAAGAGGACAGACTCGCTGCCCTCTTTTCTTTGCGAAAACTATTTTACAGAATGAATCACATCCAGCAGTGTACCGTCACGGTAAACTACATTTGCAACGACCTTCTGACCCA
>JAHHTY010000072.1 GCA_020024325.1 Negativibacillus sp. | reverse complement strand
TTTTCCCACAAAAGTCTGGTAATTTTTTGTAAACTCCCGTTTTAGTATTAAAAAACTTTGCTGAATTCCTAATTACTACATTTTTAGCAAAAGCTGCTTTTGCATAAAAATCCATAAACTTACTTCCATTTTTTGAACAAAATGTTAAATATTGCATTTGTTTATGAATTTATCCGATAGCCCCTTGATTTTTTCTTGAAATGCGGTAAAATACAATTAGCACTTAAAGGTGCTGAGTGCCAGAACATCGGGTTCTGAGACCACTTATTGTTTATTATATTATTTTTTATATGGAGGAATACAGTCATGAACATTAAACCATTGCTTGACAGAGTTGTTGTAAAAATGGTAGAGGCTGAGGAAACCACCAAAAGCGGCATCATCCTCACTGCCGCTGCACAGGAAAAACCACAGATTGCACAGATCGTTGCAGTAGGTCCCGGCGGAATTGTTGATGGCCACGAAGAAAAAATGTATGTTCAGGTTGGTCAAAAAGTACTGCTGAGCCAGTATGCAGGCGCAAAAGTAAAGGTAGACGGCGAAGAATACACAATCCTGCGTCAATCTGATCTGCTTGCTATTGTTGAATAGTCTATTACATCGAAAACAAGATTGAATATCATATTGGAGGTTATGTCATCATGTCCAAAATAATTGCATATGGCGAAGAAGCAAGAAAATCCCTTCAGAAAGGTATTGACCAGCTGGCTGATACTGTTAAAATTACCCTTGGTCCAAAAGGACGCAACGTTGTTCTTGATAAAAAATTCGGTGCACCGCTGATTACAAATGACGGCGTTACAATCGCAAAAGAAATTGAACTGTCCGACCCTTTTGAAAACATGGGTGCACAGCTGGTAAAAGAAGTTGCTACAAAAACAAATGATGCTGCCGGCGACGGTACCACAACCGCTACCCTGTTGGCACAGGCTTTGGTTCGTGAAGGAATGAAGAATGTAACTGCAGGCGCAAATCCAATGGTTCTGAAAAAAGGTATTCAGAAAGCCGTTGACACTGCTGTTAATGCTGTCATCTCCCACTCCCAGAAAGTAAGTGGTCCTGCTGATATTGCCAGAGTTGCTACTGTTTCCTGCGGTGACGAAGTAATCGGCAATCTGATTGCAGAGGCTATGGACAAAGTTTCTTCTGATGGTGTTATCACTTTGGAAGAATCTAAAACTGCTGAAACCTACACCGAAGTTGTAGAAGGTATGCAGTTTGACCGCGGCTATATCTCCCCTTACATGGTAACAGATACCGATAAAATGGAAGCTGTTCTGGATGACGCTCTGCTGCTCATCACTGACAAGAAAATTTCCAACATTCAGGAAATTCTGCCACTGCTCGAGCAGATTGTTCAGGCTGGCAAGAAACTGCTTATCATTGCTGAAGATATCGAAGGCGAAGCTCTTACCACCCTGCTGCTTAACAAACTGCGTGGCACCTTCACTTGCGTAGCTGTAAAAGCTCCTGGTTTTGGCGACAGAAGAAAAGAAATGCTGCGTGATATCGCTATCCTGACAGGCGGCGATGTTATCTCCTCTGACCTGGGTCTTGAGCTGAAAGATACCACCATGGAACAACTCGGTCACGCTTCTCAGATTAAAGTTCAGAAAGAAAACACCATCATCGTTGGCGGTGCCGGTGCAAAAGAAGCTATTGCTGAACGTGTTGCACACATCCGTTCTCAGTTAGCTAACACCACTTCTGAATTTGATAAAGAAAAACTTCAGGAAAGACTTGCTAAATTGGCAGGCGGTGTCGCTGTTATCAAAGTAGGTGCTGCTACCGAAATTGAAATGAAAGAGAAAAAGATGCGTATCGAAGATGCTCTTTCTGCTACCAAAGCTGCTGTTGAAGAAGGAATTGTTGCCGGCGGCGGTACAGCTTTGATCAACGCAATCCCTGCTGTTCAGGCTCTGGTTGATTCCTGTGACGGTGATGAAAGAACCGGTGCAAAGATTGTTCTGAAATCTTTGGAAGAACCTGTTCGTCAAATCGCTATCAATGCAGGTGTGGACGGCTCTGTAATCGTAAATACTCTGCTGACTTCCGGCAAAGTAGGCTACGGCTATGATGCTTACAATGAAACCTATGTTGACATGATTCCTGCCGGTATCGTTGACCCAACTAAAGTTACACGCTCTGCTTTGCAGAATGCAGCTTCTGTTGCTTCCATGGTTCTTACCACAGAATCTCTGGTTTCTGATGAAAAAGAAGAAAAAGACCCAACTGCAGGCGCACCTGGCGCAGGCATGGGCGGTATGATGTAATTTAAATGAAAATACCAACAAAGCGGGACTAAAAAGTCCCGCTTTTCTTTTGCCCTGATTGATTTAAAATGAATCTCTGGTTTCATTTTGTTCACCCTTTTTTATCTTAATATTTTCAACATATTTTCTTTTATTTTTTACTGTTTTGCACAGGATTTTTTATCATACCAATTTACTCGACCAAAACACAATTTATATGATTTTTCCCTTTATAATCAATCATTCTTACGCACAGAATGATTGATATTTTTTTGCAATGACATAAATTTCAACTTTTCTACACTTTTTACACACATAATTCAACATTTTTTTCACATATCGTTTGATACAATATGAGCGTAATATTAATACTACTATCCGCTCCGACAGGAAAGGAGGTTCTTTTATGGGGTATCTTTCTATTATTGCTCAAAGAAAATCACTAATCGTGTTCACTCTGTCAGATTACAATGTATTTTTCTCTATGCCGCTATCTGACTTAAACAAACTTTCAGAACTCTCTTTTGAATGGTTTGAAGAATACCTTCCAAACACGCCGTATAATCCTTATGAGATTATGCTGTTAGATGACGGAAGCGTTCGGGACAGAAAAGATTTTACTTAATTTCAGTTAAACTATTTTAAATTGCCTTTCTTTATGTTATACTGTTTTATAATTTCTAACATGAAAAAGGGTGAAGGTATGAAAAAAACAAAAATTACTGTCTTTTTAGTAATCACACTGCTGGTACTTCTCTATGTTTTTGTAGAAGCACCTACTTTAAACCCTCTGTATCTGGAGGGTGCTGTCTTCTGGTCAGCTTTAATCACTATTTATGTTGGTTTGTCAACTCTGTTAAAAATCGGTGAGTTTTCTTTCCAACAGCAAGAAGTGCGACCTGGTCAGATTCCGTTTTCTTATTCTGCCAAAGCAAAATTTCCAAAAGTGCGTGCAATGATTATCCTCCTGCCGTGGGCTCTCATTGCAATCACCATGGTAATCTTTTCGGTATTTTTCCAGTGGAAAGCATATCGTGACCAGCTTGGCGAACCTGAAGTCAAAAAGTTTGACAGCGAGGTTCAGGCAATCGATGTTTCCCAAATTCCGATTGTTGATGAGGATTTAGCACTCCGCCTGGCAGAGAAAAAACTGGGTGAGCGTCCTGCCTTGGGTTCTCAGGTATCTTTGCACGATGCCACCATCCAGATGGTAAACGGTGAACTTGTTTGGGCAGTTCCGCTATATCACTCCGGCTTCTTTAAATGGCTGACCAATATGTCGGGAACACCCGGTTATATTATTGTTTCCGCTACAAACACAAATGATGTGCGTTATGTAGAAGGATACAATATCAAATACCATCCAAACAGCTACCTGTTGTTTGATGTTACTCGAAAACTTCGTTTTGGTCCGGCATTGATGACCGATATTACAGACTACTCTTTTGAGCTGGACGATAACGGTCAGCCTTACTGGGCAGTTTCTACCTACAAAAATACAAGGGGCTTCTCTCTTCCGGAAGCAGACGGCATTATTCTTTTAAACGCAACTACCGGCGAAATGACACGTTATACTCTTGATGAAATTCCGGATTGGGTAGACCGTGTTCAACCGGAAGACTTTATCATCCAGCAAATTACCAACCGAGGTAATTATGTACACGGTATCTTCAACTTTGCAAACAAGGACAAATATCGTCCAAGCAACGGACACAATATCGTTTACAACAATGGTGAATGTTATCTTTTCACCGGTCTTACCAGCGTTGGCTCAGATGACAGTGCTATCGGCTTTATTATGGTCGACATGGTTACAAAGGAACCGTTTATGTATGAGATGAGCGGTGCAACCGAACAAGCAGCCCAGCTTTCGGCTCAGGGACGTGTTCAGGACCTTGGCTACCATGCAACTTTCCCGATTATCTTAAACATTGATTCTCAGCCAACCTACTTTATGACTCTCAAAGACAACATCGGGCTTATCAAACAATATGCTTTTGTTTCTGTCACCAACTACTCTACAGTAGGAACCGGTGAATCTGTCAGTGCAGCTCTCAGGGATTACGGAAATAAACTGCGAAGCGATGGTGTTACTACAATCGGCAACCTTGGCGAAAAAAATCTGGAAACATCCGGTACCATATTGCGAATTTCCGGAGAATTCAGCGGCGGCAATACTGTGTATAAATTCCTTTTATCTGAGAAACAGGAAATTCTATTTATCGCTGAATCCACCACCGGACTGGAGTTAGCATTAACACAACCCGGAGATAAAGTTGCTGTAACCTACTCCCTCTCCAGTGACGGTACCGCCAACGTAACCTCTTTTGATAACCTTGCCTTTTCTCAGAAAGCATCATAAGGAGGAAGTTGAAAAATGGGACGTCAGCTGCTTGCTGTTCTCCTCTTGATTTTTGGAGCCGGTTCAGTATTGATGCATAACAGTTTTTCCTTTTCTCAAATGCGTCCGATTGATTTTGCGGTAATGGGAAGCTGCATGGTCGTTTCCCTGTTGTTGTTCTTTTTGAAAAAAGGAAATGCAGAAAAATCCTCTGATGAAATCCATACGATGACCTTCTCTCTTGATAGCGTTACAAATTTCACCAAAGGCAAACCTTCTGTACAACAAGGGCAGCAGCTTTATTTAAAACCTTACGAGGGAGAGAACCACGAACAAATTGCCATCACCAATGACGAAATGGATGTTTTGGGGTTTATTCCTTCGGAATATCAAAAGTATGTTCTCTCACGCATCGAATCACATCGCCTGACCCACACTGTTGCAAAACAGGTCAGCGACGTATCTTTTGGCAGCTACACAATTCTTGTTTGTGTTACCTGTTAAAACAAATAAAACAACCAGAAAGGCTTCAGGCTGTCAATTAACAGCCTGAAGCCTTTTCTTTTTTCCTATTTTTCTAATATTAGAACTCAATATACTCTTCTCGTTCTGCACCGACAGAAACATATCGAATCTTACATTCTACTGCTTTTTCAATGTAACGGATATAATCTATCGCTTCCTGTGGCAGGTCTTGTGGTTTTCTGCATTTTGTAATATCACAATTCCAGCCCTTCAGGTACTCAATAACCGGTTTTGCTCTCTCTAAATCATCTCCAAACAAAAACTCTGTTGTCTGTTTACCGTCAATCTCATAGGCAACACAAACCGGAATTTTTTCAAATCCGGACAAAACATCCATCTTTGTCAATGCAATAATATCCGCTCCTTGCATTCTTACACCATAACGTGATGCAGTCACATCAAATGGACCGACACGTCTTGGACGACCTGTTGCTGCCCCATATTCTCCCCCTGCTTGGCGTAAAGCCTCTGCTTCTTCACCGAAAATCTCACAGGTAAACGGGCCTTCTCCTACACAGGTGGAGTATGCTTTCATAACACCGATAACATTATGCAGCTTGTGGTTTGGGATACCTGCGCCAATCGGAGCATAAGCTGCAATGGTGTTAGACGAAGAAGTGAACGGATAAATACCGAAATCAATATCTCTCAATGCACCCAGCTGTGCCTCGAACATAATTTTTTTATTGTCTTTTTCTGCTTTATCCAGATATAACCCCGTATCACAGATATAATCCTTTATTGGATTGCCATAGGTTTCCAACCACTTCCACATTGCGTCAAATTCTACCGGTTCACTTTTATAAACTTTCGTTATCGTCAAATTTTTCCAGTCCAAAATTCCCTGTAGATGTTTTTTCAGAGCTTCCGGCTGAAGCAAATCTCCGATACGGATTCCTTTTTTCATATATTTATCACCATATACCGGAGCAATTCCCCGACGGGTGGAACCATATTTTGCATCTGCCAAACGTTCTTCCTCTAAACAATCCTGCATGACATGATATGGCAAACAGATGATGGCTCTGTCGGAGATTTTTAAATTTTCCGGTGTAATTTTAACCCCTGCCTCGATCAAACGACCCATCTCTTTATGCAGATGCTCTAGGTCAATTACCATTCCGTTGCCCATAACATTAACAACTTCCGGTCTGAGAATGCCGGACGGCATCAAATTTAAAATAAACTTTCCAAGATGATTGATAACAGTATGACCTGCATTATTTCCGCCTTGATAACGAACAACAACATCATAATCCTCGGAAAGAAGATCAACCATTCTTCCTTTTCCTTCGTCGCCCCAGTTGATACCAACAATTGCGCTTAACATAACAGCAAAACCTCCTTGAAATGGACAATCCTATTAAAACTATATTGTTAATTCCGATTGTTATTATACTTTTCCTTGAATATAACTGTCAATTCTTTTTTTATATTTAATTTTAGGTTAATATTTAAGCTGGATAAATCTTACACTTTCCGGCATGAATTTTCACTTTTTCACTAATCTGAAAAAGATTTAGAAGAGGATTACTTCATTTGCGCTATATTTCTCTCTTTTCTGTTATAAAAACATCAATTATATGATAATTTTGTATTTATCAACATAATTTTCGATTTATATATGTACTTTTAAAATAATTTGTTGTATAATTATTTTGTGATTTTTCTGCAACTATTTTCATTGTGGTAAGGGAGTGGTTTTATGTCTTTAACTGTAGGCGAAATTTTAAATATGGAAGAATTAAAAGACTACCGTATTTTGTGTGGAAAAAAAGGAATCAATCGGGAGATATCTACTGTCACTGTTATGGATACCCCGGATATGGAGCAGTGGCTGCACGGAGGCGAAATTCTTGTAACCTCCGGATACATTATCCAAACCGGCATCTCTGATTTAAGCGACTTAATTCGTCGATTGGATCGTGCCGGTGTAGCAGCTTTATTTATAAAGTTGGGTAATTATCTTCCAAGCTTAGATAACGATGTAATTCGCATTGCAAATGAATTGGGTTTTCCTATTATCAATATGCCTTTACATTGTGCTGTTTCTGAAATTATCAACCCTGTATTAAAAAAACTTCTTGATGTTCAGGCTTCGGCAATCCGTCTTTCTGAAAATATTAGTACGTCTTTTATCAACACGGTCATTAACAGTGGCGGAATTACCGATATTATCAACACAATTGCCACCTTATTAAATCAGAATATTGCGTTTTATGACACTACCTTCAATAAAATCTATCCTTCCAAAAATGCTTCTTTAAAAGAAAATTTTAAGGACACCTTCCAGCAATCCTACCCCCATTTATCTATCACCTTAGATGATAAAGATTATGGTTACATTGTTATCATTGATGAAGATCGTCAGGAGATGAGCAATTACGAAAGCATGATTTTAAATCACGCTTCTACCGCTCTAAAATTGATTGCTCAGAAATACATCTCAAACATGGAAATCGAATCTCGTTATCGTGACGGATTTGTCCAAGATATTGTACTGAATAATATCAAGAGCTTACAGGAAGTTATCAAACGAGGAAAAATTTACGGTTGGGATTTAAGCGAAAAATTCTATACCACCATCATTGTTGATATTGATGATTTTAAGCTGCAATATTTGAATATCCGCAACAAAAAAGATAGCGAAACAATTGAAAAACGCAATGAAGAAATCTTTGATTATTCGCTCAAGTTTTTCCGTAAATATTTCAAAAACGTTCTTTATACAAAATTTACCGACAGCACAGCCTTTATTGTCAAGCATGATAAACCGGATGATGAAATTTGCAAAAAGATTATTTCCTGTTGTAATACATTAAAAAATGAAATCAGTGCTTTGTACAATTTTACCGTTACCATCGGCGTTTCCGAAGCAAAAGACAGCATTATGGGATGCCATACTGCATACCAAGAATCTCAAAAAGCCGTTAAAATCAGCAGATTGATTCACAAACGTGACCATATTATGATGTACACCGAACTTGGTATCTATAAGTTTTTGGATGGTATAAAGGACAACAACAGTGTCAAAGAATTTTATAAAGAATACATTGACAAAATTTGTCGTCATGATGAATTACACAACACCGATTTTATGGAAACACTCATCAATATTGTGCAAAACGGCTGGAACTTAAAGATGGCATCCGATACAATGTACCTGCATTATAACACCATCAAATACCGCTACAAAAAGATTGAAGAAATTTCCGGCTTGGATTTAGATCGTACCGAAGAAAAACTGAGCATGGAGCTTGCTGTCAAAATTTATCTGATGAATCACCTTTAAAAAAGACTCCCCCTTGTTAGATATAACAAGGGGGAGTCTTTCAGTTCCGCAAGAGAAAAAAATGTTTTACTTTCACCATACGATATGTACTTTATATCAAAACCATTATAT
>JAHHTY010000071.1 GCA_020024325.1 Negativibacillus sp. | reverse complement strand
ACCCCACTTGTTTTTCAGTATATCATACTGTCTAACAAATGGGGTGCACTTCAATAATAGAAATTCCTGTTTTTGTTTATCTTGTATATTCTTTTCAAAATTATTACTCATCAATTATAAAAATATATAAATTATGTTGACTTTGTAGCGGCACTGTGTTATATTATCAGCAATCTTCTTCAGCAAATAGAAATATTTTTGCGGGGGATTTATGATTGAGTGAGATGCTTATGAAAGGTGGTTTTTTCATGGATGTTTCTTTATTCACTAACTGTAAAGAAAAGGTACTAAAAAATTGTAGTCAGGTGATTGTCGGTAAAGATGATGTCATCAATCTTGTCTTTACATCCTTTTTATGTTCCGGTCATGTTTTGTTAGAAGATGTTCCCGGCACCGGAAAGACCATGTTGTTACGAGCTTTTGCTAAAACAATCGGCGGAGATTTCAAAAGGATTCAGTTCACTCCGGACTTGTTGCCATCCGACTTGACGGGTATCAACTTCTATAATCAGAAAACCGGTGAGTTTCAATTCCGTCAGGGTCCTCTTTTCTCCAATATCATCCTTGCAGATGAGATTAACCGTGCTACACCTCGAACCCAGTCCAGCCTTTTGGAAGCAATGGAAGAACGACAGATTTCCGTGGATGGCAAAACCACCCTTCTGCAAGAACCTTTCATGGTTATGGCAACTCAAAACCCTTTGGAATCCTATGGAACCTTCCCTCTTCCCGAAGCACAAATTGACCGTTTCTTTATGAAATTAAAACTGGGTTATATGACACGAAATGAAGAGATTTCTGTTTTAAAACGCAATCCCGCTGTCAAGTTGATAGAGGAATTACAGTGTGTTGTTTCGATGGAAGAAATCCGTCAAATGAAAGAGATGATCCCTCAAGTCAACGTATCCGATGATGTTGCCGGATATATTTTGGATATTGTCACCAAAACTCGCAGTGAGCCTCAATTTATGCTGGGTGTATCCACTCGAGGAACCATCGCTCTTTATAAAGCTGCACAGGCAACTGCTGCCCTCAACGGCAGAGATTATGTTCTTCCGGAAGATGTGCGCTACTTAGTGCCGTTTGTCCTTGCACACCGCATTTCTGTTGGTGCTACCACTCGCACCGGAGATATTGAAAATTATCTTGAAAAACTTCTTGCGGAAATTCCTGTACCTCTGGAAAAAATTCACTCCTAATTTTTCTCAAAATTTATAAAGCAAAAGGAGGGGATTTTTATGTTGATTCTTTTTCTTTTCTTCATTCTTGTTTTAGCCGCGGCAGAGATATATTCTTATTTGCACGGAATGGATAAAATAACATACAATGTTGAACCGTCACAATCTCTTTTAGAGCCAAACGAGGAATTTACCATTACAACCAAAATAGAACATCATAAATTTTGGTTTCTTCCCTACATAGATATGGTAGAAAAATTCCCCGAAAACCTAGAGTTAGTGGATGACACCGATGCTGATATCGACCGTATGCACAGCAACCTCTCCGAAACTCTAAACATGACTCGTCTGCATTCCACTTTTTATCTGCTTCCACATCAAATCTTTTACCGTAGCATTGACGTTCGTTTGCCAAAGCGTGGTAGATATTTAATACAAAATGCTTCTTTGCATGGCGGAGATTTTTTGGGTTTTAAAGATAACTATGAAGAAATTAAGGTTTTTAAAGAAATTGTTGTGATGCCCCAAAAGATTTCTTGTCCTGATTTAGACAACCTACTTGGAGATTTCCTGGGGAATATTTCTATCCGACGTTTTCTTTTTGACGACCCCATGTTGACAATCGGATTTTCCGAATACACCGGAAGAGAACCAATGCGTGATATCAGCTGGATACAAAGTGCACGTTTGGGAAAAATGCTGGTTAAAAACTATGACCATACCATCGACTATTGTGTCGAAGTATTGGTCAATGTACAATCAGTTCCCAACGCCTTTGCCGATGGAGAAAACGTAGAAGAATGTCTTTGCATTGCCAGAGCAGTTTGCGAAATTTTGGAAACCAGGCAGATGAAATACAGTTTCACCACCAACGCTATCACCTTGGGTCCGATTGATTCTCTGTGTTCGGTAGATCAGGGTATTGGAAACCGTCATTTTTTCCGTGTTATGGAAATCTTAGGACGTATCCTCCCTCGCTCATCGGAATATTTTCATTCTACCCTGCTGCGTGCTTTCCGTTCTATGCAAACCGGAAAACATTTCATCATTATTACTCCTGAAACAGACAGCTCCTGGAAGGATAGTTTAAAATTATTACAGGAAAGCGCTATCAGTCAGGTTATTATTTTGACACCGGATATTCTCCATAAAGCAGCTGAAGAACAGGATAAGGAGGAAACAGTATGAGTTTTTTCTTTTTCTTTAAGATTTTAGGAGATCTTTCTTTCTTCTTCTTTGCCGCCAGTTCCCTTTTCTGTGGCACTGATTTATACTTACACTTTTTCCCTTTGTTTTTGTTTTCCTTTGTCGGTGCTGCTGCGATGGAACTAGATGAAAAACATCAAAACAGGCGATTCCTTCCGTTTTTACTCTTGCCTCTGGGCTTTATTGGGGCAAAATCGTGGATTACTGTTTTGATTCTTTTGATAGCTTGTCTGTATATTATTTGTGGAGTTTCTCTCAAAAAGTTCTATTTAAACTACAATAAGCAGTTAAAATTTTTAGTTACTTGTGGAACAATATCATTTTTCTTAACTTTAATTGTTTGGATTTTTGATAGAGCAGACTATTTTTCCCACATTATTCCACTGGCTATCATCTTTGTAATCAGTAATGTTATATTGACACAAGGGCTGCGTCATAACTTTTCTGTATGGAACCAAAAGAAATATAAACAATCTGTTTTAATCTGTTCGGGAACTGTCATCTTAATTTCCATTCTGTTTTCTTCTCATGCTTTTTTAGCTTTGCTGAAGATGTTGATAAAGGGGATTTACTTATTTATCATCAGACCGATTATCTATATATTTATGATAATTATAGGGGGTATTTTCACCCTTATTCTTAAACTGACTCCCCCGGAATTTCTTGAACAATTATCAAAAAGAGTAAATATGCTGGATAAAAGCTTCTTTCAACCTATGAACGAAGCATTAAAAAACCTTATTGGTACTCCATATGATGTTTCAAATCCTGAACACCTAAAGGCGACAGTCATTGTTTTTTTCATCATTGCAATTCTTACAATGACCATTCTTTTGATAAAGCGTCTGAAAAATTCTTCCTCAAGATTTCACAAAAATGTGGGCAAACAACGCCGAAGTGTTGCTGTAGGGGAAGTGGACTCTGAGTCGGAAAAGGCTCCCCATGACCTGATTCCACCCAAAGACCCCAGAGAAGCTGTCCGCTTTTATTATCGCAAGTTCCTTCGCAACTGCATCCATCTGGGAATGGTAATTCCTGATTCGGCAAACAGCCAGCATATCGAAAAGCTAGCTTTGCAAACCCTTCCTCCGGAAAGCCGACCATTGATTACGTCTCTTCGTCAGCAATATATCAAAGCTCGGTACAGTCCGCATCCAATAGAAAAAGAGGATGTAAAAATCACAAAAGAAGTTGTTAATCTTCTTGAGAAACAAGGATATACACCACTTCATGCAGAAAAACAAGCTGAAGAATTTGAACGACTTCAAACTCAAATTACAGATGTTGGTAACCCTATGTTATAAATCTAACATCAAAAAAGGAAGCAGTAAGCCTTATGAAGGTTTTTGCTTCCTTTTTCATTTGTCCTTCTTTCTATAAAAAGAAAGGTTCCCAAGGAAATTTCCCTGAGAACCTGTAGATCTTTTAAATTACAGCTTAGCTTCAGCACAAAGATTTATGCTTTTGCTTTAGCTGCTTTTTTCTCCTGCCACAAAGTCCACATAGAACCGGAAAGGAATACAGAAGAATACAGACCGGAAATAACACCAACCATCATTGGTACTGCAAAGCTGAGAATAGAAGTTACATTCATCATTACAGCTACAACACAGATGCACAACAATGCCATTGCAGTGGTTAAGGAAGTGGTAACTGTTCTTCTCAAACACTGATTGATGCTCATATTAACCAGCTCGCCCAATTCCATCTTATTGCCATAGTAGCGTTTGTTTTCACGGATACGGTCGTAAATAACGATGGTATCATTGATAGAATAACCTAAGATAGTCAGTACAACAGCGATGAAGTTATCATTGATTGTAAAGCCCATCAGAACAAACACACCATAAGCAATCAAAACGTCATGCAGCAAAGCAATAACAGATACAATACCGGCAGAAGCACCGCCAATTTTGCGGAAACGGAAGCCAATATAAGCTACCATAATAACAGAAGCAAAGACAACTGCTACCAGACATTTTTTCAAAAACTCTTTACCCATCACAGGGTCAACATTATTTACGCCGGAAGCTTCAATAGCGTTGTCTGCATAGGTTTTTTGAAGCTCGTCCAACAAAGCTGCCTGTTTTTCGGTTGTCAGGTTTTGGTCGGAAGTAAGGCTTACTACCATGCTCATCTGACCTGTCACATTGTTTTCCTGCTGCTGCACAGTGACATCCTGCCCTAAAAACTGCTTTACTGTTTTGCCAAATTCTTCCGGGGTAAGGTTTCCTGTATAGGAATAGGTTGCAATCGAACCACCCTTAAACTGGATATCCAATTTTGGTCCAATGAAGATGGTAATCAGCAGAACGCAGACCATAGCAACAATGGAGATTGTGAAGAATAACTTTCTTTTTCCGATGATATTGAGCTTCATTATTTTTCACCTCCATAGAGCCATGCTTTTCTAAACGGTTTAAATCCTGCAAGAGAACGCAGCATCAAACGAGATGCCATAACGCCCATTACAAAGTTCAAAATAATGCTGACTAACAGGGTATAACCGAAGGAATAAATAGAACCTGCGGTTGCAGTACCAAGTCCCATCCATGAGAAGAGGAAATTAAACGGAAGTGCAAAAATGCCGTCGCTCGGTCCAAATACACCCATCAAAATCAATGCAATAAACACAACTGTGATGTTACTGTCAAAAATTGCAGAAAAGGCATTTTTAAAACCGGACTGGATTGAAGCATCAATGCCTTTACCGGTGCGGATTTCTTCACGAATACGCTCTGCGGAGATAATGTTTGCATCGACACCGAATCCCAAACCTAGGATGATACCTGCGATGCCGGGAACGGTCAGAGTGAAGGATGGGAACACTTTAAAGAAACCGGTGATTGCTGCAATGGTTCCTGCCAACTGACCCACCAAAGCAATGGTAGCAACAAAACCGGGCAAACGATAGTACAAAATCATAAATACTGCAATGATTGCAAAGGCTGCCGCACCTGCTTTTACCATTGCATCTTTTGCACCCATACCCAGTGTTGGAGAGATTGCGCTGTAATTTCTGGTTACCAGTTCAAAAGGCAGCGCACCTCCATTGATCTGATTTGCCAGTTTTACAGCAGATTCCGGTGTAAAGCTGCCGCTGATTACACATTTACCGTCCTTGATAACAGAACTTACCTGTGGGGCAGAAATTACCTCATCATCCATAAAGATAGAAATTTGTTTTCCAAGCTGCTCTGTGGTTGCTTTTTCCCATATTTCTTTTGCTTGTGATTTCAAAGTCAAGGAAACGATCGGCTCGGACATTCCTGTTTCAGGATTCTGATACATTCCATATTCTGCTTTTTCCACATCAGCACCGGTTAAAACAGGTTCACCCGGCATCGGATTCAGACGACCTGTGGTAGGGTCCAGCGGCAAGTCCTTATAGAATGCAAGCTGTGCCGTTTTACCCAGCTCCTGAATTGCATCCTCCGGATTAAAGTTTTGCTCGCCCGATTTCCATGGGAAACGAACAATAATTCTATCATTACTTGTATCGGTGTACACTTCGCTGTCGGTGATATTCTGATTCAGCAGTCTTGTTTTAATAACAGACTCTGCCGCAGACAGTTCTTCATCGGTAGCATCCACACCGTCCGGCGGGCTGAAGGTAACATCTACACCGCCACGAATATCAATACCCCAGCGGATATCTTCTGCGCCCTTGATGTAAACTCTTTCTACATCGCCATACATTGAGCTGACACCAAAAAATGCTGCATAAGTTAAGAGTGCCAGTATTGCTACAACAACAAAAAAGACCGGCTTACCAACTCTTTTCATCTGCAATCCTCCAATTTCCATTTTTGGGGTGAAAATTCGATTTTCTCCCAAAATTATTTTTACCGTTTTACGGCATTCATGCTAAATATTATATTGCAAATCGTCAAAAAAGTCAACTTGACTTTTTGCTGAAAACTTTATGCTTTTCCCTCTTTCGGCTCAGGGTACTGCTTAAAAATCGAAAATCCTGTCATTCTAAGTCCCCGTAATTTCTTTTACCTCCATAGGAATTATGTATTTTTGAGTTTTTCCGTCTTTATCTGTTGTTTCCAGTTCAAAATATAAATTTTGTTTTAATGCAGCAGCTTCGCTGTCACTGAAAACATCTCCCGTAATCCGACCAATTTCCTGATGATGCAACTCAAAACTCCCCGTAGTATACCTTACTGAATGACTTAATATCGGATTATTTTCACCATCAGCTGAAATATAAAAGGTCATTGAATATGAGGTCATATCCTCAAAAGCACCTTCATCAACTCTAAACATTCCACCATACATCGTTTCAAAACCAGGTTCAATTACAGCTACACCGTTTATCACACTGCACACTTCGTTTTGTCCTGAAAAAGAATACACTTTTACTGCAGATGCTTCTTTGTCAGATTGTGAGAACGTTTCACACCCTACAAGTGCAAAGGACATTATCATTGCCAAAATAAAAGCTGATAATTTTTTCATAAAAACGCTCCTTTTTGATAATCTCATCTGTTTTCAAAATTTTGATTTACTACTGTCAGTATACCATAGCTAAAACTCCATGTCACCGTCTCGGTGTCAATTTCATTGTTCGTTCATATAAAAAAGATGACAGCCACAGAATAAAATTCGTTGTGACTGTCATTTTTATCTTTCTAACTTATAAGCTCCCTTTATAAAAGGGTTTGAGCTTTTTGTTATACGTTCAACTCTGCGTGTTCACCCAACAGCTCTTTGTTTTGTTCCAAAATAGGATAAACACATTCGTTCAGGAATGCTGTTACCTGAGAAGGTGCGCGTCCGGTAAAGTTTTTCGGGTCCAAAATAGAGATAATTTCCTCTTTCTTAAGGTTGAACAGTGGGTCTGCAACAATTCTGTCAATCAGGTCGTTTTCTCCGCCTTCTTCTTTTACAACCCTTGCAGCTGCCTGAGAGTGAACTCTCAACTGTTCATGCAGCACCTGTCTGTCGCCGCCTTTCTTTACTGCGGACATCATAATGTTTTCTGTTGCCATAAACGGCAGCTCTCTCATTACTCTCTGATGAACTACTTTTGGATATACAACCAGACCATCACAGATGTTGAGCATAATGTTCAGGATGGAATCAATGCCGAGAAATGCCTCTGCTACGGAAATTCTCTTGTTTGCAGAGTCATCCAATGTTCTTTCAAACCACTGTGTACCTGCTGTAATGGCAGGGTTTAAAGCATCTACCATGACATATCTTGCCAAAGAGGTGATTCTCTCACATCTCATTGGGTTGCGTTTGTATGGCATTGCAGAAGAACCGATCTGGTTTTTCTCAAATGGCTCTTCCATTTCTTTAAAGTTTTGAAGCAAGCGCATATCATTAGAGAATTTGCTTGCGGACTGTGCTACTGCACTGAGGTTAGACAGCACATAGTAGTCAATTTTTCTGGAGTAGGTCTGTCCGGAAACAGGAACACAGCTTTCAAATCCCATTTCGTCAGCAATCATCTGTTCTGCTTTTTTGCATTTTTCCTGGTCACCGTTAAACAGTTCCATAAAGCTTGCCTGTGTACCGGTGGTTCCTTTCGATCCAAGCAATTTCAGAGATTTAATTCTGGCTTCGATTTCCTGTTCGTCCATCAACAGCTCGTTAATCCACAGGGTTGCACGTTTACCAACGGTGGTCAACTGTGCAGGCTGAAGGTGGGTATAAGCAAGACAAGGCATATCTTTATACTGATCTGCAAATTTTGCCAGCATAGCAATTACATTCAGTAATTTTCTTTTAACAATTTCCAAACCTTCGCGCATGATAATAATGTCGGTGTTATCACCAACATAGCAGCTGGTTGCACCCAGATGAATGATACCCTTTGCATTCGGGCACTCGCATCCGTAAGCATAAACATGGCTCATAACGTCATGACGAACCAGTTTTTCTCTTTCACGAGCAACCTCATAGTTGATATTGTCAATATTTGCCTCCAACTCTGCAATCTGTTCATCGGTAATATTGATTCCCAGTGCTTTTTCTGCTTTTGCCAGAGCAATCCACAGTTTTCTCCAGGTTTTAAATTTGTTGTCCTGAGAAAATACATACTGCATTTCCTCGCTTGCATAACGTGACGAAAACGGACTTTCATACGCATTGGTACTCATAATAACATTCCTCCATCTTATCTGTACAAAAAGGACACAGTCCTTTCCCCAAATAAATCTATTATTCAAGGTTTTCTCTTTCTCTTTAAGTTTAACAATCTCATTGCTAATTGTCAATTCATTTTTCGCACTGTTTTTAACAGTCCAGTAAAATCTTCCTGATATTTCTCCCGTTTTATTTTCCGTGGGATTTCCCGGGAAATGTTATTGCAGTTGATTATTCCCTCTTTATTCATAATTTTTTTTACAAAACTGATTTTTTTACTTGACAATAACGAAAAGCTGTGTTATTCTTAGTTCAGCAAATGAGTTAGCAACTGCTAATTCAGGAAAAACTTCATTAAGGAGGATTCTCAATGGCTACATATATTATCGCCGGTATTTTACTGATT
>JAHHTY010000070.1 GCA_020024325.1 Negativibacillus sp. | reverse complement strand
TTAATTATGGCAGGATGCATTATCCTGTATTTGTAGAAATATAGATTAAGCCCAGCTGCAATTTGAATAAAGATGGCGTAGTCAATATATTTTATTTCTCCAAAAACAATGCACAGAATTTATTTGATAAGTAGTAAACAAAAAGTTCAAGGGGACAGTATACTCATGTGTAACTTAATTTAAAAGTTATGCTAGCAAAATATTATCACCATAAATTTGAGATGATAAATCCAATAAAAAAACACAGCCCTTTATGGGCTGTGTTTTTCATTTTAAAATTATTCATAGATCGGATATTTATCACAAAGAGCAGTAACACCGGCACGAATTTCATCAGCTTTTGCTTCAAAATCGGTTGCAGCCAATTTGATAAACTTAGCAATCTGAGGCATATCTTCTTCTTTAAAGCCACGGCTGGTAATAGCAGGAGTACCGACACGCAGACCACTGGTGATGAATGGACTTTGTGGATCATTTGGAATAGCATTTTTGTTTGCAGTGATATAAACTTCGTCAAGACGTTTTTCCAACTCTTTACCTGTAATGTTCATGTTCTGCAAATCAATCAGAATCAGGTGGTTATCAGTACCGCCGGAAACCAAACGGAAACCCTCTTCTGTTAATGCCTTTGCCAATGCCTGAGCATTGTTAATAACCTGCTGCTGATATTCTTTAAATTCAGGTTTTAAAGCTTCACCAAAGCAAACAGCTTTTGCAGCAATGATATGCTCCAAAGGACCACCTTGGGTACCAGGGAAAACAGCTTTGTTGATTTGTTTTGCAAGAGCTTCTTTACAAAGAATCAAGCCACCTCTTGGACCACGCAGTGTTTTATGGGTTGTAGTTGTAACAACATCTGCATATGGAACGGGGTTTTGATGTAATCCGGCAGCAACCAGACCGGCAATGTGTGCCATATCAACAAAGAGGTATGCGCCAACTTCGTGTGCAATCTCTGCAAACTTGTCAAAGCGGATTTCTCTCGGATATGCAGAAGCACCGGCAACAATCAGCTTTGGTTTATGCTCTAAAGCCAGCTCACGAACCTTATCATAATTGATGCGTTCTGTTTCATCCAAACTGTATGGGATAAAGTTATAATATGTACCGGAAAGGTTAACAGGGCTGCCATGGGTCAGATGACCGCCATGGGCAAGATTTAAACCTAAAACGGTATCGCCTGGTTTAATCAGTGCAAAATATACAGCAAGGTTTGCACTTGCACCAGAGTGTGGCTGTACACAAGCGTGATCAGCACCAAACAGTTTTTTTGCTCTTTCGATGGCAATGTTTTCTACAACATCAACACATTCGCAGCCGCCGTAGTAACGTTTACTCGGAAAACCCTCAGCATATTTGTTTGTTAACACTGTTCCCATAGCAGCCATAACAGCTTTAGAAACAATGTTTTCAGAAGCAATCAGCTCAATATTTCGTTTTTGACGAGCATATTCAGCTTCGATTGCCTTACCCACTTCAGGGTCGTACTGTGTAATGAAGTCCATATTTTCCTTTACCATGCAAAAGCCTCCTTATAATTTTGGATAAAATGACCGGAAGAAGAAAAATAACTTCCCCGAAAAATAAACTAAAATAAAAGGGACTAACGTTTTTTAGGAGCAAGATGAATTGCCATAGAGTGTGTGTCTTCTACAGCTTCAGTAACTGCTTCACAAAAGGTAGGATGCGGGCGAATCACCTGCGCAAGCTGTTCTGTGGTAAGCCCGTTTACAATAGCGGTAGCAAGCTCGGCAACCAGATCTGTTGCTCTGGAACACATTAGTTGTGCCCCAAGAATAACGTCTGTTTCTTTATGAGCCAGCACTTTGATAAAGCCACGTTCTTGTTCGTCAATCAGCGATCTGCCATTGCCGGACATGATAAATTTTCCTTTTTTGATAGGAATAGACTGCTGTTTTGCCTCTTCCTCTGTGATGCCGACAGAAGCAATTTCAGGGTCAGTATAAATGCAGCCAGGAACAGTGCGAAGATCAATCGGAGGCTGTTTTCCGGCGATGATGTGTACAGCACAGATGCCCTGTGCACTTGCCATATGAGCCAGCTGAATTTTAGAGGTTACGTCACCAATAGCATAGATAGAATCCACATTGGTTCGGAAATTGTCGTCTGTAACAATATGACCACGCTCACAGGCAACAGAGAAGTCCTCACTGAATAATCCCTGAATATTAGCACGTCTGCCAATTGCAACTAGAACTTGCTGTGCAGCAATCTGCTGAGTTTTTTCTTTTTCGGTAAAGTGGCAAATCAAGCCATTTTCCGATTGCTCAAGTTTTTCAACCATTGCTCCGGTGTGAATTTCAATGCCACGTTTTTTGAGAATCATATTGAGGTTTTGGGAGATTTCGCGGTCCATTGTTGGCAAGATTCTGTCCAAAGCCTCCACGATGGTTACTTTGCTGCCAAAGGAAGAGAATACACTGGCAAATTCAACACCGATAACACCGCCGCCAATGATTAAAATTTCCTTTGCAAGCTCATGGGTAAAATGTTCATCTTCCAGCAATTCGTCACTGGTAACAACATTTGGTAAATCCAGTCCCGGAATAGGTGGACGTGCCGGAACAGAACCGGTTGCAATCAGGATATTTTCTCCGTGCAGACAGGTTTCTTCTCCCTGATCAAGGTGAACCTCGTGAGGTGAAACAATGGTAGCACTAGCAGAGTAGAAGTCAATTTTATTTGCCTTAATCAACTGCTCAATGCCACCGCGTAATTTAGAAACGACTTCGTTTTTACGTTGATGAATTTTTTCCCAATCAAAGGAAACATTCTCCGCATGAAGCCCTAAAAGCTCAAAATGAGAGGTTTCTTTATATAACTGTGCGGAATGCAGCATTGCCTTAGTTGGAATGCAGCCACGGTTTAAACAAGTTCCGCCCACTTGACGGCGTTCTATCAACGCAGTGGAAAGACCGAGCTGTGCTGCCCGAATGGCTGCTTCATATCCGCCGGGACCGGCACCGATGATAATAAGCTGATACTCTTTCATGAAAATCCTCCGTGATATACAAACTAACTGCCCTGGTGGGTTAAAGATGCAATATCCGATAAAATTTGCTGTTGCAAATCAGTAGTTTCGATTTTAGAAAATTGCTCCGATATAGTCTGTGGGTCCATTCTACAACCAATCAGGTGAGAAGAAACAGAAGCAATGAAATCGGCATCTAAAGCATCAGAGTAAACAATAGCATCCTGTATAATGCCTTCATTTACCTGTAATTGCAGCTGAACCTCTCCCCAAGAAAAACGCTCATCAGCTTCCCATGTAAAAGCAATCTTTCTGCCAAATTTCCAATCCCAAGATGAATATTGATTGTAAAGGGAGGTAACACGCTTACAATCAATCTCAGATTGAGAAATTGGAAGGGGAGTGAAGCCATACACTTGTGCAAAAGCTTCCAGCAGCTTTTCGCGCATAAGCTCTGTGGTAAGAGAAGGATAAAAATCGCATAAATTACATACACGAGAAGAAACAGAGCGAACCCCTTTGGAGCGCAGTTTCTTTTCTGAAACATTTAGATACCGGGCTACTTGTTCGGTGTTTACCCGGAGCATCAGGGTGCCATGATGGTACGAATTTTCTCCTTTTTGGCAAAAAGCATTTCCAGAAAACTTTTTACCATCTACCGTAATATCATTTCTTCCTGTTTTTTCGGCATGGATACCCAGACTTTGCACTGCTTTTAAAATGACAGACATTTGTCGGTCTAAATCATAATCTTCGGTTGAAACAAGAAAGGTAAAATTTAGATTTCCCAAATCGTGAAAAACTGCTCCGCCTCCGGACAGGCGGCGGGCAAGATACCCGCCGTCTTCCTGAAGCTCTTGAAAGCGACATTCTTTCCAAGCATTTTGGTTTTTTCCGATTACAACGGTGCGTTCATTCTGCCACAAATAGAGGATAATTTGACGAGGCTGCACCGTTTCTAAGAGGTATTCTTCAACAGAAAGATTAAAATAAGGATTTGTAGAATTACCAATAAAATAAGATAGTCTTTCAATCATAAAAATACCCCCCGAAATATCAATATAATCAATTAAAACTGAAAGCGAAGTTTAGGGTTTCTTGCAGCAGATACTTCATCCAAACGGCGTACAGGAGTATGCAAAGGCATCTCATGTAGGATTTGTGCATCTGATAAGGCAGTTTCGTAAATCTTATGGAAAACAGAAATTGCGTGGTCAAGCACTTCTCTTGGTTCTGTTTCAGTAGGCTCTACCATCAAAGCTTCATGGACAATCAGAGGGAAGTACATTGTTGGTGGATGGATGCCATTATCAAGCAAAGCTTTGGCAACATCCATTGCGGAAACGTCTTTTTCTTTTTTCAGTTTTTCGAGGGTCATAACAAACTCGTGCATACAACCTTTGTCAAATGCCATCTCATAAACATCCTTCAAGTGTCCCATCATGTAGTTGCAGTTGAGCACAGCGTTAGAGGATGCTTCAGGGATACCTTCTTTACCGAGAGTAAGAACATAAGTTAAAGCACGGATGACAACAAGGAAGTTGCCGTAAAATTCTTTTACTGCACCGATGCTTTGTGGAAGATTGTTGCACAGATGATAACCGCTTTCATCTTTTGTAACAACAGGTGCAGGGAGGAAAGGTTTCAAAATTTCTTTGCATCCAACAGCACCGGAACCGGGACCACCGCCGCCATGAGGGGTGGAGAAGGTTTTGTGCAAATTCAGATGAACAACATCAAATCCCATATCACCCGGACGAACAATACCCATAATAGCATTGAGGTTTGCACCGTCGTAGTAGCACAAGCCACCTGCCTGATGAACAATTTCGGTAATCTGAGAAATGTTCAGGTCAAATAAACCAACAGTATTTGGGTTTGTCAGCATCAAGCCGGCAGTATTTTCATCTGTTGCCTGACGAAGTGCGTCAATGTCAACGCAACCGTTTTCCAAAGAAGGAATACTGATTACCTGAAAACCTGCCATAGTGGCAGAGGCAGGATTGGTTCCATGAGCAGAGTCAGGTACTAAAATTTTGGTGCGTTTAAAATCGCCTCTTGCTTCATGATATGCTTTAATCAGCATCAAACCGGTTAATTCTCCGTGTGCACCGGCAGCAGGCTGGAAGGTCATCTGATCCATTCCGGTAATTTCGCAGAAATATTGATCAGCAAGATAAAGAGCTTCCAAACAACCTTGTGCGGTATGTTCCGGCTGAAGAGGATGAACTTTTGCAAATCCCGGAAGGGATGCCATTTCATCATTTACTTTTGGATTGTATTTCATGGTACAGGAACCAAGAGGGTAAAATCCATCATTAACACCATGAGTCTGTTTTGCAAGCTCTGTGTAGTGTCGGCTGATTTCATTTTCACTTAATTCCGGCAGGCGAGGAGCCTGTGCTCTGCAAAGGGAAGGGTCCAGTTCACAAGTCTGGACATCACAGCTCGGCAGGATAGTACATCTTCTGCCGGCGTGGCTGCGTTCAAATAACAGTTGCATTTACATAAGCTCCTTTCTGATAATTTCAACAACTCGATCCATGTCCTCTTTGGTGTTCTTTTCGGTAGCACACCAGAGGATGCTTCCGTCTTTCAAAGGATATCCACCCAGAATACCTTCTTTTTCCAAAGCAGCCAAAAGCTTGTCTGCATCTTTTTGCATGGTAACAAATTCATGGAAGAATGGACCATTATATTTTAATGTGATTCCCGGCAGGGAAGTAAGTTGTTCAGCCAGATAATGTGCTTTCTGATAACACAGATTTGCTGCCTGCTGTAAACCCTGTGGTCCCATTGCAGAAAGATAAACAGAAGCAGTCATTGCACATAAAGCCTGATTGGAGCAGATATTACTGGAGGCTTTTTCACGGCGAATGTGCTGTTCTCTTGCTTGAAGGGTCAGTACAAAAGCACGTTTTCCATCAACATCGGTGGTTTCGCCCACAATTCTGCCAGGTAATTTTCTCATCATAGCATGGGTTGCAGCCATAAAACCGAGGTATGGACCGCCGAAAGAAAGAGACATACCTAAAGGCTGACCTTCACCCACGGCAATATCAGCGCCTTGTTCTGCTGGAGTTTTCAACATACCCAAGGCGATTGGATTACATCCAACAATCAATTTTGCACCTACAGAGTGAACCATTTCAGCAGCTTTTTCTACCTCTTCCAGCTGACCGAAGAAGTTCGGGCTTTGCAGGTACAAACAAGCGGAAGTTTTTTTATCAAGCTGAGAAGACATTGGTTCAAAATCGGTTTTGCCATCTTTCACAGGCAGCATTACTAACTGATGACCGGAAGCCCAACAGTAAGTTTTAATAACTGCAATTACGTCAGGATGAGCGGCTTCTGAGCAAAATACAATGTTGCGGCTTCTTTCACAGCACATATTTACAGCTTCGGCAGCTGCGGTAGCACCATCATATACAGAAGCGTTAGAAACATCCATACCGGTAAGCTCGCAGATCATTGTTTGGTATTCAAAAATAGATTGCAAAACACCCTGGCTTATTTCAGCCTGATAAGGGGTATAAGAGGTGAGGAATTCTTCTTTGCCAACTACACTTTTTACAATAGAAGGAATGTAATGGTCGTATGCACCTGCACCACGGAAAATGGTGTTAAAAACAACGCTGTGGGAAGCAATTTGATTCATCAGGCGGTTAACTTCCATTTCAGATTTGCCGGAAGGAAGATCTAGTTCCCGATTGAGCTTTAACTCAGACGGGATATGAGCAAACAGTTCATCAATGGAGGAAAGTCCAATCGACTCCAGCATCTCCTGCCGCTCTTTTAAAGTGGAAGGAACGTAAGAGCCCATATTATGCCTCCTCGCTTAAAAACTTTTCATATTCTTCAGCTGTCAGAAGATCTTCTTTGTCGGAAACTTCGTTTACCTGAATCATCCATGCTTCATAAGCGTCCTGATTGATGAGTTCCGGATGGTCAAGGAGTTCCTCATTGACTGCGCAAACAACACCGCTCAGAGGGCTGTATACATCGGATACGGCTTTTACTGATTCAACGTCGCCAAAAGCAGCTTCAACCTCAACTTCGTCGCCTTCCTGTGGAAGATTAACAAATACCAGATCTCCCAGTTCGTTTTGAGCATAGTCGGTCAGACCAATACGGAAGCTGCCGTCGCCCATCTCTTCTACCCATTCGTGAGATTTAGCATACAGAAGATTATTAGGAATGTTCATGATAAGTGTCCTCCTTAAAATTTGGTGTCATTTTATTTTTATAGGGAGAAGTTTTCAATAGGGAAAGCTTCCCCCATCCTCTTTAACTTAAAATAATTTTATGTATTAAAAATGCTTAGCGTTTATAAAACTGCATTTTAACAACTTCGGCTGTAACGCGTTTGCCTCTGATTTCAACTTCAACCTCAGTACCCAATGGTGCTGGTTCTTTTTCGACAATAGCCATTGCATAAGCTCCGCCTAAAAACGGGCAATGTGTTCCGGAAGTTGTGTGGCCAATCAGTTTTTCTCCGATATAAACAGGGCAGTTTTCTCTTGCGATGCCACGACCGGTAATTTTAAGACCACAACGTTTTATAGATGGAGTACCCATTTCTTCCATTGCTTTTTTACCGATGAAGTCTGCCTTGTCCATCTTTACAAACATACCAAGACCGGTCTGTTTCGGAGTAATTTCATCGTTCATCTCATGTCCGTATAAAGGCATACCGGCTTCTAAACGAAGGGTATCTCTTGCACCTAAACCACAAGGAATCAGACCGTTTTCCTTTCCTGCTTCCAGCAAGGAATTCCAAAGTTTAACGGTATCTTCAGCTGAACAATACAGCTCAAAACCTTCTTCACCGGTGTATCCTGTACGGGAAAGAATACAGGTGCATCCTGCAACGTCAACGTTTTTTGTGAAGGTGTAATATTTAGGTGGAATATCTTCTTTAGCACACAGTTTCTCTAAAATAGCCTCTGATTGAGGACCCTGCAAAGCAATTTGACCAATAGTATCAGACAGATCTTCAAATTTCACATCACCAAACAGATGAGAAGAAATCCATTTTGCATCTTTATCGTGGTTTGCGGCATTTACTACCATCATGTAACAATCGCTGTGAATACGGTAAACGATGAGGTCATCCACTACACCGCCATTATCGTTACACATCGGGCTGTATTTTACCTGACCGTCCTCCATATCGCTCAGGTCATTTGTCAGAAGCATTTGAACGTTATCAAAAGCTGCAGGACCGGAGAGGAGGATTTCTCCCATGTGGGATACATCAAATAAGCCTGCTTGTTTTCTTACTGCCATATGCTCGGCAATAACGCCGGTTGCGTACTGTACTGGCAGAAGATATCCTGCGAAGGGGACAATTTTACCACCTAATTCAACGTGACAGTCGTATAAAGGTGTCTTGCGTTCCATGAAAATACACTCCTTTACTATAATTAAAAAAGGTATAAAAATAGAGACGCAGAAATATTATGTTTCCACGCCTCTGTTCATAAGACCTTGTAAGATTCCCTCAAACAGTTTCTGAAAAACAGACAAATGTTTCGACAGACCCGTCCAAAGTTGCATACCCGGTGCCGAAGACGGCTTCACAGAGTTTCGTCCAAAACCGATTACAACCAAGAATACAAAGAAGTTGTTTTCGGTTTCTTCAACCGAACCTGAATGACACCTTGATTATAGGACGCAATAAAAGGTTTGTCAATAGGTTATTTATTTAACAAAACTAAAAAAACTTCAACAAGAATATATTTTTTCGACATAATGTATATTTTTAGGAAGAGAGATTTAGCGATTTTGAGAGAAAAAAAATAAAGAACTGGGGAACAGTGTGATATATTTAAAAGAAGATTGGTAATTTAGGACAAAAATATTTCGTATTAAATATTTTTTTCAAACGTCAAAAATAAAGACGAAAATCCTAAAAGAACAATTTATTAAGCATGCAGAAAGAAAAGAAGAAAAGTTATAA